>NZ_JBSHNS010000085.1:0-4489 GCF_053601635.1 Pontimicrobium sp. MEBiC01747 | reverse complement strand
GCTTTGTATATATTATATAACAACTCTGTTTTAGTTATTTAAAGCTTCTGCTCCACCAACAATCTCAAGGATTTCGTTAGTAATCGCTGCTTGACGTGCTTTGTTATATGTTAATTTTAATTGATCTCTTAACTCAGTTGCATTATCGGTTGCTTTGTGCATAGCCGTCATACGCGCACCATGTTCACTAGCAAAAGAATCTCTTATGCCTTTGTACAACTGTGTTTTTAAAGATTTAGGTATTAGCTCTTCTACGATTTCTTCTTTAGATGGCTCAAAGATATAATCTAGATTAGCATTTCCTTCTCCTTCTACTGGTACAATCGGTAAAAATTGCTCAGTCATTACTATTTGCGTTGCAGCATTTTTAAATTTATTGTAAACAATCTCGATTTTATCGAATTCACCTTCAACAAATTTCTCCATTAACATCTCTGCTATTTCAGCAACATTATCGAATGTTAAATCGTCAAAAATTTCACTTTTATTAGCAATAACACATCCTAATTTTTCAAAAGCATCATTTGCTTTTTTTCCAACAGCAATAACAGAAACATTTTTGTCTGCATGCACATTGTTAATTAAGTTAGTTGTTTGCTTAATAATGTTAGAATTAAATGCACCACATAATCCTCTATTAGAAGTAATAGCAACTATAAGTACATTTTTTACTTCACGTTGCTCCGCAAATTTACTTCCAGAATCTGCATCAAGTGTTGCGCTTAAATTTTGTAAAAGCTCTGTTAACTTATCTGCATAAGGACGCATAGCAGTAATAGCATCTTGTGCCTTCTTTAACTTTGCAGCAGATACCATTTTCATAGCACTGGTAATTTGCATTGTAGAAGATACAGATGATATTCTGTTACGTATTTCTTTTAAGTTTGCCATTTTTTTAGAATTAAGTATTGAGTATTCAGTAGTGAGAATTATAGTATCTCACTACTCAATACTGAAATCTAATTATCCTTTATATTTAGCTGAAAGGTCTTTACATACAGATAATAGTGTGTCTGTAACCTCATCAGTTAATTTTCCTGCTTTTAGAGTGTCTAATACATCTCTATGTTTAGCATTTAAAAACTCTAAGAAATCTCTTTCGAATTCTTTTACTTTATTTACAGGAACGTCTTTTAATAAGTTTTTAGAACCTGCGTAGATAATTGCTACTTGGTCTTCTACTGTATAAGGATCGTTTTGACCTTGTTTTAAGATCTCTACGTTACGCTTACCTTTTTCAATTACGTTTAATGTAACGGCATCTAAATCTGAACCAAACTTAGCAAACGCTTCTAATTCACGGAACTGTGCTTGATCTAATTTTAATGTACCTGATACTTTTTTCATTGATTTAATCTGTGCAGAACCTCCAACACGTGATACAGAAATACCCACGTTAATTGCTGGACGTACACCAGAGTTAAATAAATCTCCATCTAAGAAGATTTGCCCATCTGTAATAGAAATTACGTTTGTTGGGATATATGCCGATACGTCACCTGCTTGTGTTTCGATAATCGGTAATGCAGTTAAAGAACCACCTCCTTTTACTAATGGTTTTAATGACTCTGGAAGGTCATTCATTTCCTTAGCAATGTTATCATCGTTAATTACTTTTGCAGAACGTTCTAATAATCTTGAGTGTAAGTAAAATACATCCCCAGGATATGCTTCACGCCCTGGTGGACGTCTTAATAATAAAGATACCTCACGGTAAGCTACGGCTTGCTTTGATAAATCATCAAATACAATTAAAGCTGGTCTACCTGTATCTCTAAAATATTCTCCAATAGATGCTCCTGTCATTGGTGCATATACTTGCATTGCAGCAGGATCTGATGCATTTGCAGCTACTATTGTTGTATAAGCTAAAGCTCCTTTTTCTTCTAAAGTTTTAGCAATGTTTGCTACTGTTGATGCTTTTTGTCCAACAGCTACATATATACAATATACTGGGTTACCAGCATCGTAAAATTCTTTTTGATTTAAGATCGCATCTATACAAACTGTTGTTTTACCAGTTTGACGGTCACCAATTACAAGCTCACGTTGCCCTCTACCTACTGGAATCATAGCATCAATTGCTTTAATTCCTGTTTGTAATGGCTCTGTTACTGGCTCTCTATAAATAACTCCTGGTGCTTTACGTTCTAAAGGCATCTCGTAAGTTTCTCCAGTAATAGGTCCTTTTCCATCGATAGGATTTCCTAAAGTATCTACAACACGTCCAACAATACCTTCTCCTACTTTAACAGATGCGATACGAGAGGTACGTTTTACTGTAGAACCTTCTTTTACTCCAGTTGATCCTCCTAATAATACGATACCTACGTTATCTTCTTCTAAGTTAAGTACAATACCTTCTGCACCACCATCGAATTCTACTAATTCTCCGTATTGTGCGTTAGCTAATCCGTAAGCACGTACAATACCATCACCTACAGTTAATACTGTTCCAACTTCGTCTAATGAAGCACTTGCTTCAAAGCCTGAAAGTTGTTGTTTTAAGATTGCTGATACTTCAGCTGGTTTTACTTCTGCCATCTTATTATTTATTTAGATATAAATATATCTTAGTTTAATGTAAATTCTCTTTTTAATTTGTTTAGTTGATTTGCAATACTTGCGTTGTATTGTATATCTCCTACACGTAAGATGAAACCTCCTAAGATGTCTTCATCTATAATATTTTCTACCTCAACTTCTTTTCCAGTTAATTCTTTAACTTTCGCTAAAACTTTTACTTTTAAGTCGTCTGTTAATGGTAAAGCAGTAGTTACTGTAGCTACTTCTGTTCCCCTTTGCTCATCATACAGTCTTGTATACTCTAGAGATACATTTTCTAATAAAGCTATTCGCTTGTTAGTTATTAATGTATCAATTGCATTAAATGTTAATGCATTAGAACCTTTAAAGATTTCTAACAATGATGCTTTTTTTATTGAAGGACTTACTACAGGACTATTAAGCATGTCGCGTAAGTCTTTACTTTCTGCAATAGTGCTTGCTATTAGCTTCATATCGTTATTTACAACTTCAGTTGTTTTTTGATCTGATGCTAAGCTTAACACTGCTTTTGCGTAACGTATTGCTGCTCTTGACCCTGCCATATTGTTTAGTTAAGTTTTGCTTCTCCTAATAAAGACTCTACTAATGCTAATTGCTTGTCTTTGTTAGATAATTCTTGACGTACTACTTTTTCTGCGATATCTACAGATAATCCAGCTACGTGATTTTTAAGTTCTGCCATAGCAGATTTCTTTTCACTTTCTATAGCTGCCTGTGCTTGTGCAATCATTGTGTTTGCTTGTGTCTGTGCCTCAGACTTAGCATCTTCAATCATTTTATTTTTAAGCTCACGCGCTTCTTTAAGCATAGTCTCACGCTCTGCACGTGCTTCTTTTAATAACTTATCGTTATCTGCTTGAAGATTTTGCATTTCTAACTTTGCATTTTCTGCTGCATCTAATGCACTTTGAATTCCTTCTTCTCTCTTTTCTACAGCTTCAAGAATAGGTTTCCATGCAAACTTCCTTAACAAAAGAACTAATCCTACAAATAATACTAATTGCCAAAAGAATAATCCAATTGAAAACTCATTAATTAACTTATCCATTTATATCTATTTTTTTTAATATCTAAATTCATTAAAACTACAGCTACAACCAACCGTTGTAGCTGTTAGTTTGTTTTTCTTAAGCTGCAAATAAAGCAGCAAATCCAATACCTTCAATAAGGGCAGCAGCAATAAGCATAGCTGTTTGGATTTTTCCTGAAGCTTCTGGTTGGCGTGCAATAGCATCCATTGCTTGTCCACCGATTCTACCAATACCTAATCCAGCACCGATAACGATTAAACCAGCTCCTACGAAATTTAAACCTGTCATAATATATATATTAAAAATTAAACATTCTTTTTTTAGTGGTCATGGTGTTCTTCAACAGCAGATCCAAAATATAAAGCAGATAACATTGTAAAGATATATGCTTGTAAAGCGGCTACTAATAATTCTAATAATGCTAAAGCAAATGCTAAACCAAATGATAAAGAACTACCTAACCAGTTTTTAAATATGAACATTAAACCTATTATACTCATTAATACAATATGTCCTGCAGTAATGTTTGCATACAAACGAATAAGTAATGAAAAAGGTTTTATTATTGTTCCTAATAATTCTATTGGTGCCAAAATAATTTTCATTGGCACAGGAACTCCTGGCATCCAGAAAATATGTCCCCAGTAATTTTTATTAGCAGTAAATGTTGTTAATAAATACGTTATTAAAGCTAAAGCTAACGTAACAGCAATATTATTGGTAACATTTACTCCTAGTGGTGTTAACCCTAATAGGTTAATGATCCAAATAAAGAAAAACACAGTTAATAGATATGGCATATATCTTTTGTATTTCTTTTTTCCAATATTAGGAATGGCAATATCATCTCTTATGTATAATATTATTGGCTCTAGAAAACGCCCTACACC
>NZ_JBSHNS010000084.1:0-1365 GCF_053601635.1 Pontimicrobium sp. MEBiC01747 | reverse complement strand
CTCCAACGTTTCGGAAGCTTCCTTTTGTGTATATCCTTTAAAGTAAAGCAACTCGATAACCTTAATACATTTTTCAGCAAGCTTACTTACGTATTTTGAAATGCCTATAGCATCGGTTTTATTATCTAAGCTATCTTGCGTTGGTAAGATATCTACGAAAAATTGTGCATCAAGGTTTTTTGAAGCATTCTTAAAACTTTTAGATCGTGTTTTATCAATGGCTGCATTTCTAGCAATATTAAGTATCCATGTAAAGAAACGGCCTTTTTTAGAATCGTAAGAATCCGATTTATGCCAAGCTTTAATGAAGACATCTTGCATTAGCTCTTCTGCAATATCATGATCTCTAACAATATTATAAATTACGCCATGCATACTCTCACTATACATATCGTATAATGTTTTAAAAGCACTTTCGTCCTTTTGTTTAAATTTGGTAATAAGTGTGTCTAATGGAATCAAAATAGTAATAGTTTAAAATGAATTGTTATAAATAGATAGCGACTATATAATACGGTCATTATTTAATAACTCCACCACAGCTAACTCTGCTACCAGCGGCACCGCTTGGTTGCGATTTAAAATCGTCTGTTCCTTGGTGTACAATAACGGCTTTGCCTAAAATATCTTTTTTGGGGTCTCCACAGCCAATACACCACTCGTTTGTAGAAAACTTTGCGGCACCAGTACCATCTACTTTAGCTGTAAAATTACCAATGTCTCCTTTATGGTATCCTGTTGCATCTCCCCATTTACCATGCTGTTCTGCTGTAGGGTTCCAGTGACCTCCTGTAGATTTACCATCTGCCGAAGAACAATCTGCTTTTTCATGTAAATGTATAGCGTGCATGCCAGTAGTTAAACCTGTAAAATTTGCAACCATACTTACAGTATCGTCATGTTGAGAAAAAATAACTTTTCCAGAAACTTTACTATCGTTTTTAGGTAACATTGGAACGCTAATACTAACTATTTTAAGGTCTGCTTTTGTTTCCTTTTTAGTTTTAACATTTTCTTTGGTAGACTCTACTGTATCTATTACTGACGTTTTGGGCTCTTGTTTACAACTTATAAGCCCAAAAGTTAAAGCAATGGTAAATAATAAAGTTATTTTTTTCATTTTAGTTTTTCCTTAAATAAGTATTAACTTCTATAGCAACATCATCCCAAGTTTTGCTTACGCCATCTTCTCCTTTGTGTAAATCGAAACAAACCTTGTTTAAAGCTTCTAATGCTCCTAAAGCGTTCCAGTCTTTTAATAACATGGTTCCTTTCATGCTAACACGTCTTTCATCTGTAATTTCAACTTCTAAAGGTAAATCGTTTGTAACACCATTCATTGTTAAAGATGCTACACATTTATTG
>NZ_JBSHNS010000083.1:0-6444 GCF_053601635.1 Pontimicrobium sp. MEBiC01747 | reverse complement strand
GCTTACACGTTGTAAAAACATGTTGTTTTGTTTAATAATAGAACCCTGAGTGCTTGCACCACTTTTTACAGTTTTATTTATAAATTTCAAATATTTTTTCAAGTTATATGCTATAGTAGACAAGTGCATAACCTTATTTGCTTGCGCTATACCTATGGTGTTTATTTTCCTGAGTCCCATAAATTGTGTGAGTGTTCCAAAAACTGGCTCTACTCTACTTTGTCGTTTACGTTTCATATAACGTCCTTGTTTAGAGTTTACTCTTGCTATGTTTCGCTCATATTCTGCTCGGTAATACGTAATAGTAAATTTCTTTTCTTGTGCAGATTTCCCTAAGCATTGACTTCTAATAGGGCAGTCTACACAGACCTTTTTAGAGGCTCTGTATTCTTTCTTCATCGTATGGTTTTTCTTTTCTATAAAGGTTTTTGTAAAGGGGATTATTTTACCTTGCGGGCACACATAATGGTCTTCTTATTATTTTGCCCATTTTTTAGTTCTACTCGCAATAGTTTGTAACGCTTTGCTTGTTGCACTAATAACTACAATATTCTATAAGTTTACGGTCACTTATTATATTCTCTAAATACCCCACCAAACAGAGTTTAAAAAACACAATAGGATCGATGCTTTTCTGTCCGCTTGTTCCATAATACTGCTCTGTCAAGCCATATAAATAGTCTAAATTTAAGCCCTCTTTTAAGCGTCTGTAAAAGTTTGTTTTACTTACACGCTCACTTAACAGAAAACTAGTGAATAGTTTTTCTTGACACTCTTTTTTACCTTGCATAACTAAAGTTAATGATTTTTAAAACTAGTTTGAGAAAACTATAGTATCTTTATAAACACAGTTGTGCAACATGCACAACGTATAAAAATAATTGCGGTTTAGTAAGTAATCCAAAGGTCGTTGCGTGTTTGTAACATCTGATTTTCCTTCGGAAAATCCTCGCATACAAACCCGCAACTATTCTTATACATAAACGTTGTGCGTCATTTAAGACAAACCCGAAAGAACAATGACAAGAATAGAATTTATTGAATTTTTAGAGGAATTTAAAACTGATTTTGAACAAAATAAAGAGAATTGGGAAAATGTAAGTATTTCTGATTTTTTAGAAAGTATGATAGCATATACAAACGACATTCAAGGATTCTATGACAATATGAAAATGGATATTAATGCTGACAATCCAACTTGGGAAAATTTTAGCCTAATATTAAAAGGTGCTTCGATTTATGAATAAGACTTATAATTTACATCTAAATGGAATCTTAATTGGAACTTCAAATTTAGAAAAAGGAGATGCACCAATGGGAGTTGTTTTAGGCAAATTAAAGTTTGCGGAATCGAATTTTGGATATGATTTTATTAAAAAGTATTGTTTAGATAAAAAATTGAACTTACTTACGATTATCCAGAAGACAAAATGATTTCTACAATGTCAATTTCGGAACTGAAAGTTACGAATGAGAACGGAATTGAAATAGTTGGAGTTGGAAATCAAATAAGTGGAATGGATAACGAAGAATATGAAATATCAGTATTTGGAATTCCATATCCATTTTATAAAGAGGAATTTCCTCATCACGTAGAGCATTATGAAAATATGTTCAAATCGGAATAAAAACGAAAATACAATAAACTTTAAGTAAAAATTATATATGGAAAGTATAAGAGCATTAAATAAATTTAAAGACAATCTTAATAACGAAGTAGAATATGGAAATGATGGAGTAGAATTTAATGGGCTAATTGAATATAATGTAAGAGGGAAAATTATAACTGAAGTCTTGGAAGTAATACTCATAATTGGAGGTTATACTCCCCGCTACCGCTAGCTTGCAGCTAGTGGCTCATTAGAGTGTTTTTTGTTTTATGGATTACCGTAAGGGTATTATTTACAAGCAACTTGTATTGGACAACGTTTTAAAAATATACATAGATACATGTATTGTATAGGTACTAATGCTGTGTGCAATTTAAGAGCTACGTCAGAAAACTAAGTTAACTAATTGAAAAGTATGTTTTACTCATTATAGTTTTTTAAACACGAAACACCTTTTTAGATTTGAAAATAAGTAAACTCATAAAATGAAAAAATATTATTTCTACATATTAACTATTTTAATTTTAACATCTTGTTCATCATTAAAGAACAAGACTTCTAACGAAAATGAAAAATTAGACATAGTTACATTTAATAAAGGTGTTACTATTTTTGAAATGGTCGATGAATTAAGTATTGATTGGGAATTACAAAGACTTGATACTTTAAAACAAAATGAAAAAGTCAAATATGGGGTTTTAAAAAACGAAAAAGAAGAAATTCTTGAATTAGCTCTTGACCAATTTAGAAAAATAATACAAGACTATCCAAATTCTGAACTTTATCATAAATCGCTTTACAATCTTGCTCATATAAGTTCTTTGTTGGACTATGAAGAAGATGAAATTAAATATCTTGAAATGATTTTAAACAGCAATGCCAACGACAAAGAAAATAGCGGTAGAAGTGGGATAATGTCCAACCCATATGCAAACTTTAAAAATGATGCAAGTAAAAGGCTAACTGAAATACATATCAATAAAGGAGAATATCAAACTGCTTTAGAATATAAAAAGCTTAATGAAAAATATCCTTTACAGCATTTTTGTGGGAATGCTTTTGCTACAGACAAAATTTATAATGCAAAACAATATGCAAAAATCTATATAGGTCTTGGAGGTAGTGAAAAAGTTTTAAGCTATTTATTACCTCATATATTTAATAACGGATTGGCAAGTAACTCAAGTTTAGTTGAGTTAACAACTAACTTTCTAAAAGAGAATTATTCTCAAGAAAAATTAAGAACAGATTTTGAGAATTCAACTAAAAACATCTATTCTAAAGTTGAAAAAAACGGAGATAATGAATGGACTAATTATTACATAAAATATTTTGATTCAGAAATTGAAATACCGAGTTGGAGTTTAAGTTTTGAAACTTATAATGAAAAAACTAAATCGGAATTAGAAAGAACAATAAAAGAATCGGAATTTTATAAAAAGTTAAACGAATAAAAAACATTAATTTATTAATACTGCTATAATTACTATTGCAAGCCCTTTGGTTCTTTACGTTTAATTTATTTAATCTAGTGAAGTGCATAAAACGTCTATAGATAATTACTTGTACTATATGTACTCTAAAAATCTTAATAATTTCTCTCTAGTTCACCTACTTTTACTAACTTTCATGCTTGAACATACAACCAACCATACATAAAAAAGAACTATAAAACATATGAAAATTAAATTAAGCCTAATCATTATATTATGTTCTTACTTTGCTTTTTCGCAAAAAGCAGAACTATATAAACCGTTAAACGAGACCTTAGCATTAAACCCTATATGTATGTCATTAGCAGACAGCTTAAACAATACGTTTATACACTCAAAAAGTTTTGATTGGACAGATAGACAAAATAATTGCGAAGACAGAGCTAATGCTGTTAGTATTTTACTTGAAAACTGGGGTGTTTCTAACGGAAAAGCATGGTGTTTTGGAGGTAAAAACGCAAAATATAAAAATGGTAAAGGCACATTAAAAGGATGGAGTTATCATGTTGCTACTTTTGTATTAGTTAAACGAAATAATCTCATCGACACGTTAATAATAGATCCTTTAACCTCTAAAAAATTATTATCAATTAATGAATGGGCTAATGAAATTTCTAGCACAAAAGGAAACTTATATTTTATAACAGATAATAAAAAGTACCAACAAAATTCAGTATCCCTAAATCCAACATGGAAATTATCTTCTGCAAATTATGACAACACTATAAAAGGCTTAACGAGATATAATAATTACAGTTCAAGGCAAAAAAGAAAAACAAAAAAGTATTATGAAAAACGAATAATAACTGTAGCAAAAGCGTTCTACGAATTATTTTTCACTCGCCCAAAATATTTAAACCAAATTAACTGCAATTAATAACAAACCTTTTTCTATATACTAATACTAGTGATAAATAAAACTCTAGAAATTAAGCAAATTACCTCATCTAAAACCTTACCAATTAGGCGCAAAGTAATGTGGACCAATAAACCTATGGACTATGTTAAACTACCTAATGATGAAAACGCAAGACATTATGGCCTATTTATTAATGGAGAAATAGCTTCTATAATCTCTTTATTTACAGAAGGAGATAGCGTACAATTTAGAAAATTTGCAACGCTAATTAAGTATCAAGGCATGGGCTATGGAACCATTTTATTAAAACATATAATAAATGTAATAGACCAGGAAGGTGTTAAAAAATTATGGTGTAATGCTCGTGTAGAAAAGTCTAAATTCTACGAGAGATTTAACTTAAAAACTACAGACCAAAGCTTTACAAAAGATGGAATTGAATATGTTATTATGGAAAACACTTTCGTTAAGAATATGGTAAATTAATTAGCTACTCTATTGTATATAGACACTAAAAATGTTATAAAGTAATACCTTTAAATCACTTTTTACTATAAGGCATCTCCGTAATAACAGGACGTTTCCCAAAATTAAAACTTAACATACCATCGCCGTTGCCTTTCCAATTCATATGGCAACTAATACACCCTTGCTCATTAAAACTTGCAGAATCTACAGGGCCATAAGGCGGTGTTTTTTGCCAAAACCAACGTACAGTTCCTTCTTTATCTTTAGCTTTATACATAATGGTAAGTTCTACTAAATCGCTAGTTTGGGGCTTTTGCCTAGGCATGGTTCTAAAATTTTCTTTTAAAACAATACTACCAACAGGCAATTCTGTAATAGTAGTGGTATTATTTAAATACGCATTTAAAGCAATATCGTTTGTATAAATTTTTATCATTTTACCATGCGGATTTTCACCAGGTGTAGCCTTACTAAACACATTCCATTTATCGTCTGGCCAAGTTTTCCAATTTTTATAAGGATTAACACGCATCACATATTTTAAAACATCTGGACCATTTGGTTCTGGTAATTTAGCTACTGGATTTTTAGCTCTCCCCATTACCCAACTAAAATTGGAATATTTAGTTGGGTTAGACGATCGTGCAAACGCATGGCAACCAATACAACTACTTGCCGTTTGGTTAAACGTTTCCATACTACTATTGGCTAAATTCTGCAATTTAGGGCTACCTACTCTAGTTTTATCTGTTGGCCATTGTACACCAATAAGCTGATAGTGCCTCCAAACAGATTTTTCTTTACTTAATAACTCTTGATATCTTGTATTTGCTTTTTGTACCCAATCTGGAATTGGATTTTGTCGTGTTACCTGCGTCATAATCTGCTCTGGGCAATCGCACTGTCTGCTATTATCTTCACAATACGGTATGGCTTTAGATTGGTCGTAAAACGATGGTGTAATCCCTGCCTTTTTAGTCGCTTCGGTTTCTACATTATCGTTCTGCTCAAAAGTCATCCACACAAAATTAGGATTAGAAGGTGTTTTGTATACAATATGCAATCCTACTAAACCCACAAGTGCTTCAGAACACGATTTTATATTCTGTTTTACAAGTTCTGGAATGCAATCATCTCGTTTTATATGTGTACTATCTGGAACATAAATAACTGCTTTAGAGGTATAATAGCGACTAATGTCATCCTTTTTAGGATCTAAAATTCTCCAAGATGCTTTAAGCTCCATACTTCCAACAGGAAAATCTATTGTACTACCCGCCTGTTTTAACGCATTATAAAACTGATTTTTTAATACATAATTAAACATCGGCTTATTCATATACACCTCATAATGTACCAAATTTGAATTTTTATCGATAAGTACACCGCCAACAGCTTGGTCGGTTTCATCTACTAACGGGCTTACCTTAGAAGTCGCCCGCAACACCTTACTATTTTCTATGTTACCACCACAAATGGTCTCGTTACCTTGAGTTGGTTTCCCCCAAGCAGTAGGTGTTTTAGCCTCTGGTAAAAAAATATCGTAAGCTTCTTTATAATTTTCCCATTGCGTTCCTGTACCTTTTTTAGTTGGTGTATTAATACTTAAAAAGGTTTGCCAAGCAAAACCAGCAGCTTCACTAGGTGAGGCTCCAAAATGTAAATCCTGCGGAAGCCCATTATTATTAACTATAACTATAGCTTTTTGCTTTAAAACAAGAGGCTTATTTTCGTTACAACTAACAATTAACAAACTCACTAAAAATAGATGTATAATAGATTTCATTATAATAGTTTTTAAGTCATTACAATATACTGTATACAATACTCTCAATTACACGTAATTATACTCGTTTTTTTAATTGCAGATACTTCAACAATTCTCCTATATTTGCAGCTATTATAACTTAATTTATGTCGTTTACACTCTTATCCTCTCCATTACAAGGCTTTACCGATTTTCGTTTTCGTAACGCATTTCATAACTATTTTGGAGGTATAGATACATTTTATT
>NZ_JBSHNS010000082.1:0-6746 GCF_053601635.1 Pontimicrobium sp. MEBiC01747 | reverse complement strand
GCTATAATTTACAAAGCAAATATAGTAGTTTGTTAAGTATAACTATTCTTTTGCAGCTTCAAAAATTTGTTTACTTACTGTTTTTTTCTGTAAACCAAATATAATATTTGAAAGCGCTTTTTCTTTTGTATTAATACTATCTAAAAACACATTAAAACTAATCTCTTTTTTTTCAATAACTGGAGCTGTTAATGCGTAGTTAAAAATTGATTTTTGTATTTTTTTATGACTAAGATAAGCTTCTAAATTAGCCTCTATACTTTCGGTTTGTTTATATACCTCTGGATAAATTCCTATTAAAGCAGTTAAGGTTGTAAATAGTATAAAAAAGGACTTTAAATATACGCCACTAGAGGTCCAACCTTTTTGAATGAGCAAAAAAGCAATTATGGCTGTAATAGCAGATATAAAAGGAAATAAAGTTAATAATGCATAATTATTTTTATATAACTTTTTTACAAGATCTAAATGGTGTAATTTATTTTGCTCTATAATGGAGACTTTACGTAATAAAATATCTATTTGCTCTTTATTTAAAGAGTCGCTAGGTCTTTTTTTAATAAGTTCTATGTTTTCTTTATAAGCATTATCAAAATAAGAGAGAGATTCATGACTGGTTTTCTCAAATTGATTTATAGATAATATAAAACCTAAATATGTTAAACCAAGTATAAGTAAAGTAGACAGTGATAATACAGCCCATTGAGGCGTCTTTTTTATTTTTTCAATAAATGATGACATAGCGAATTATAATATTAAGTTGAGTGGTTACTCAAACTTAAATATTTTTAAACACAAAAGCAATAAAATATTGATAATGATGTGTTTAATCTAATCTTCTATTTTAAAATGCGAATTGTCTTGATGTCGTTTTATAGCTTTTTTAGATAAAATAATCCCAATGATTAAGGATACAAAAGCGCCAATCCAAATACCAGGAATAAACTGTATGAATAAAAAGAAATCGTAAGCACCATGAAATAAAATGGCTAATCCTAGTCCAGCTAGATTTAACGGTATTCTTTTGGTAGAAAACTTAGCTTTCCCCATAAAATAACCCATTAAAATACCAAAAGTAGCATGAGCTGGTACAGCAGTAAAAGCTCTTACTAATGCGGTAGAAGCCCCACCATTCCATACATACATAACATTTTCTGTAGCAGCAAACCCCATAGAAACCATAACGGCATAAACAATACCATCAAAAGGCTCATTAAATTCTTTATGTCTCTGCGCAAAAAACAAAACAATTAAATATTTACTTAATTCTTCAGAAAATCCAACAACAAAAAAGGCTTGTTTAAATTGTTCCCATACGCTATACTTGTCATTAAGCGGTATTACAATATTAAAAGCAGAATAAAGAATAAGTGTAATAATAACACTTACAATGGCTCCAAGAATAAAGGAGATAATTAATAACCGCCTAGGTTCTTTTTCATATTTATCTTTAAGATAGATGTAGAAAATAATAACAGAAATTGGAGCAAGTGCATAAAGAATTAAATCCATTAAGCGAATGTATAAAAATAATGTGTAAAACTAACTAATAACATTAGTAATAGCCTGTAATATTTGCTTATAATATTTTGCATTTGAAGCTATAAAATGACCATTAGTAGCACTGTTTTTAAGTAAAGCCTCAAAACTTTTAAAAGAGACTAACTTTAAAGCTTCAACTTCTTCTTTTTGTGGTGTTAAGTCTAGAATGTTTACTTTTAATTCAGCTATATATGTATGATGGAATTCGTTATCTATAATACCATTATCATAACTATTAAAACACTCAAAAACACCAACTTTATACAAGTCCTTTTCAGAAATAGAGAGTCCAATCTCTTCTTTTATTTCCCTAATAGCTCCACTAGTTAATGTTTCACCGGCATCTATATGTCCAGCAACCGAAACATCCCAAAGTAGAGGACAAATCTGTTTCGTTTTTGCACGTTGTTGTAATAATATTTCACCTTTGTTGGTATAAAACCATATGTGCGCAGTATTGTGGTAATAGCCTTTAGTATGTATTTCAGACTTTAAAGCAGAATGCCCAGTATATTTTCCAGCTTTTGTAACAATATCTATGTATTCATCCATAAGAATACAAAAATAATATATTGTGAATTAATAAAATATGGGGGTTTTCTGAAGCTAAAACAGGAAAAACACCCTAATATTTTACCGTTTGTAAGTTATATTTTGCTAATGTAAATAATAGTATTATTTTATGGTGCTATATTGTTGAAATACAGTGTAATTACAATTAATTAATCTAATCAATTTTATGAAAACAAAATTATTATTAGTCTTGTGCATGAGCGTGTGCGCAATGTCTTTTTCTCAGACCGCAAATGAAATTTTAGGAGGAAGTGTTATTTCTTTCGATGCTAATGGAGCACAGCAAACTTATACTACAGGAGCTTCGTTAACTACAGGAGATTTTAATACTTTTATAGGTGATGGTGCAGGAGGCACTCTTGTTAATGGTTCTAGAAACGTAATGGTAGGTACATTAGCAGGTGCCAATTCTAGTGATGACAGTGAAAATGTCTTTATAGGATCTGAAGCTGGGCGTTTTACAACAACATTCGATAACGTATTTGTAGGAGCTGAAGCAGGGGAAAATAATGATACAGGTACAGATAATACTTTTATAGGCGAAGAATCTGGAACCACTAATATTTCTGGCTCAAATAATACTTTTGTAGGGGAAGACTCTGGGTTTTCTAATACAACAGGTGGAGCGAACACTTTTATAGGTTCTGGAGCAGGGCGTTTTAATACAACTGCGACTGGGAATACTTTTGTTGGAGGAGATACAGGAATACAGACCACGGTAGACGCCTTTTTCGGTAATCCTAATAAGTATGATTTAGATACGTTTACAGTTAGAGGGAGTGGATATGGTAATACAACTGGGGAGGCTAACTCTTTTTTTGGAGGAGGCTCTGGACACTCAAATATAGAAGGTACAGCAAATACATTTTTGGGCTATAATGCTGGAGCTAGAAATCAACAAGGCAATTTAAATACATTTGTTGGTTATGGTTCTGGGTGGAATAACGATACCTCATCTACAAGCTTAGTAGGAGGAGATAGAAATACTTACCTAGGAGCTATTGCTGGATCTTTAAACCGATCTGGAAATGATAACGTTGGTCTTGGTCATGATGCTAATTTTTCGCTTACTTCTGGAGCAAACAGAAATGTGTTTATAGGCAATAATACACGAGTAAGAGGTACAGACAACATTGTTTTAGGATATGATTCGAAGACATCGACATCTGTAAGTAGAGATAACCAAATTGTTATTGGTGTAAGCAGTCAAACATTTCAAGATAATTCTGTTGTTATTGGTAGTAATGTTACAAATAATGTAGCCAATACCTTATTGTTAGGTGGTAATACAGCTGCTAACAGATTTAGTGTAGGTATTGGTACAGCTAATGCTAATAGAAATGCTTCATTAACTTTAAGTGATACAGATAAAGGATTGCTAATTAATAGAGTAACAACCTCACAAAGGAATGCTATGGCTACAACACCAGCCTCTGGGTCGGCGTTAAGTGGAGTAGATATCGGATTGATGGTGTATGATACTACTGAGAAATCATTATATATTTGGGAAGGTACAGAATGGGGTAAAGTTGGTATAGAAGAGCCTGTAGGTCCAGCAACTAGTGCTGTTCCTGAATTACTAAATTACCAAAGTATACTAAGAGATAATACTGGGCAACCTTTAACAAATCAATCTGTTAGTTTTAGAATGAACATACAAGATGTTACGGCATCTAATACAACGGTATATTCAGAAATACACAATGTTACAACATCTTCTACAGGAGCTGTAAGTTTTACTATTGGTAGTGGTATTGTAATTACTGGAACATTTGCAAATATAGATTGGTCTCATGTTAATAATTTAAGAGTTGAACTAGATCCAGCAGGAGGAGGTAGTTATGTGGTTATTGGCTCGTCTCCTTTTGTGAGTGTACCATATGCTATACGTGCAAAATATGCCGAAAATATTGAGTCTGGAGCAAGCTCTAAAACAGGTAGCGAAAGTAAAGATGAGCGTATTGATGCTTTAGAAAAAGAAGTGAAAGCATTAAAAGAAATGGTAAATAAGCTTTTAACTACTAAAAATTAAATACTATTTATAAAGTATAATAAAAAAGTTGAATATCTGTAATCAATTATAAAAGGCTATCATTAACCTGAACTAGTTTAAGGTTTTCACCATGAGACATCTATGTTTTAGGTATTATGCGATGCTGAAACAAGTTCAGCATGACGTTATAAGTAGCATTATGATACAAACGGACAATTAGTAAAAAGCCTTGAAGTGTTAATTTCAAGGCTTTTTTTTATGTCTTTAGTTATGATTTAAAAACGGAGTTATACAATTTAATAATTTTTTAAAATCGTGAGAAGTATTAAAATAATGACAAGAAACTCTCATGTAATTACCTCTAAAAGAAACATAAATATTTTGTTTTTTTAACTCCATTTTTAGAGGCTCTATAGCGATATAATTAGGTAATTTAATTCCAAATAAATGATGGGCTCTTAAGGTATCATCCTCAATATAACAGCCTAATACTTTTAATTCGTGTACAAGCTCTAAAGTAATAGCTTTACAATATTCTTGAATGTTAAGGGGATTTAGCTTTAAAATTTCTTTTAAAGCAGCTATTTGCATTTTAGTGTAAATAAAACTCCCACTTTCCCCAACATCATAACGGTTTGCTAATGGTTTATACTTGTCTTGATAAGTAGTTAAATCTGCTAAATTTTCGCTTCCTAATCTATTTGCCCAATTATTTTCTATAGGTGTTCCATTATCAAAATAAGAGCCGTAGTAAGCATATGCACAACCATAAGGACCAAATAACCATTTGTATCCCGCACAAATTAAAGCGTCTGGTTCTATCTCTTTTACAGAAAAAGGAAAAGCACCAACCGATTGACTACCGTCTATAATTAACAATGATTTATGTACTCTAGTTTTTGCTCTAATAGCTTTTAAATTAAAAATAGTGCCATTAATCCAATGTATGTTACCCATTGCTACAACAGCAGTTTTATCGCTAATAGCATTTATAATAGCGTTATTCCATAATTTCCCGCAATTATTTTTAGTTTTTGGTTGTTTAATTGTTTTTATAGAGGCTTTATATTGTTTTGCTAATGCTTTCCATGCATAAATATTACTAGGAAATTGCTCTTCTATTACTATAATTTCATCTCCAGAATTTAGTTTTATATTATTTGCTACAGTGGCCATACCATAGGATACAGAAGGAATTGTAGCTATCCTATTATAGTTCTCTACATCAATGATTTTTGCAAATAATGATTTAAGCTCTATTACTGGATCAAAAAAATCTGATGCAGGAATCGTATAAGGTTGACTTTTCTCTAAAACAGCAGTAATTCCTGCTGCTTCAACAGATTTAAAGGAAGGCGATAAGCTAGCTGTGTTTAGATAAGTAATATTATCTGAGAGGTTAAATAAGTCTTTTTTCTCGTGTAAATTCATGCTTTAAAATTAATTAAAATTCAGAATTTAAGTATAGTTAATAATTAATTTAGTGTGTTAAATTTATGAATACCAGAGATTAGGCACAAAGGATTACGTTAACCAGAACTTGTTTTAGGTTATCATTACAATATAAAACGAATACTATTTATACTTAAATATAAACAAAACAAAGCCTCGTAATTATAATATTACGAGGCTTTGTTTTATTCGTTAAAAATGGATTTTTTAATTAATCGAAATAACTAAATGTTTCTCCATCTTTTATGTTTAATAATGTTTCATAAATTAATTTAATTACATTTTCAACATCTTCTCTATGTACAGTTTCTACAGTAGTGTGCATATATCTTAAAGGTAAAGAGATAAGTGCAGAAGCAACCCCACCATTACTATATGCAAAAGCGTCGGTATCTGTACCTGTGGCACGAGATAATGCAGCACGCTGAAAAGGTATTTTTTTATCTTCGGCTGTGTCTGTAATTAAATCACGTAGCTTTTGTTGTACAGCAGGAGCGTAGGCAATAACTGGGCCTTTTCCTATTTCTGCTTCTCCTTGTACTTTCATATCTATCATTGGGGTAGAAGTATCATGTGTTACATCTGTAACAATGGCTACATCTGGTTGAATTGTGTGTGTAATCATTTCTGCTCCGCGTAGCCCAATTTCTTCTTGTACAGAATTGGTTATGTATAAGCCAAAAGGAAGCTCTTTTTTGTTTTCTTTTAATAAACGAGCGACCTCAGCAATCATAAATCCACCCATTCTATTATCTAAAGCACGGCAAACAAAATTGTTTTCATTTAAAATATGGAATTCATCTGGGTACGTTATTACACAGCCAATATGTACTCCTAATTTTTCTACTTCCTCTTTTGTCTTGCAACCACAATCTATAAAAATGTTATCTGGCTTTGGTGGTTCTTCTTTAGAGCGATTACGCGTATGTATTGCTGGCCAGCCAAATACACCTTTTACAATCCCTTTTTTTGTATGTATATTTACAACTTTACTAGGTGCTATTTGGTGGTCGCTACCTCCATTTCTAATAACGTAAATTAATCCTTTATCTGAAATATAATTTACATACCAAGAAATTTCATCTGCATGCCCTTCTATTACAACTTTATATTTTGCTTTTGGGTTAATTACACCAACTGCAGTACCATAAGTATCTGTTATAAATTCATCTACATAGGGTTTTAA
>NZ_JBSHNS010000081.1:0-3580 GCF_053601635.1 Pontimicrobium sp. MEBiC01747 | reverse complement strand
TCATACTTCCATACTCACTTTGACGAATTTTCTCAATGCTTTGGTTGAAATCATAAAACTCTGTTTTATGTTGAATTTTAAAAACTGCTTGCCAAAATTCTTTTTGATAATCAGACATATCTAATAAAGATTTTGCCTCTTGTAATACTTCATTACCATATTCTGAAATTATTGAGTGTTCCGTATCTTGAATATCATTTCTAAAACAAGACCTAAAATCTAATTTGTTTTCATTTACTTGAAAAACAATTGTAATTATTTCAGAAACCAAATCGCATATAGTTGAATCTGTCTTTAGGCTATTTAAATCATAAAAAGAATTTGTTTTAATATAAAAACTATTCTTTTCATTTATAAAATCAAATTCTTCAAGCTCAATTTCATTATTATTGATATCACAAGAAATTCGATTGCAAATTTCTATGTTCAAAGACTTAATATTTTTTACTTGAGTATCAATTAGGGTACTGTTGTCAGGTGATATTTTACTTAATCTTATTGACAATAAATATGGTTTTATTAAACGTAAATATTCATTCAGCCATTGTGTCATTGAAATATTAAGTTCTTTCAATATAACTTTTATCTTAAAATCTTTAAATGTTTTTATTCCAAAAAAGGCAGATACTTGACTTTCGCCAACTCTTTTTGGGAAATTAAGAATAGCTTCTTGGCTAATTATCTTTTTTGGTAATTTTGAATTATCTGAATAATAGACTTCTGAATAAGTAAAGTAACTACTTTGTTTTCCTTTGGTAGCAAATAGTTTGAAATCATCAGTTATTAAAAGAGCTTCTTTATTTTTTCTATAATGTTCAAAAGCTAATTTGTATATTTTTTGTGTATTTTTCCCTTTAGCATCTTTTTCTTTTAATGAACCTAAAATCTCACTTACTCTTTCAATGGATAAATCACTAAAATTTTCTTTAGCTCCTAATTCTATTAATATGGAATTAATCTCATCCTTTGTAATTTGATATTTGCTAAATAGTTTATTGGAATAATCAATTTTTACTTCGTTGACAAAAGACAATTTATCATCAGTTATTAATAGGTCGTTGAAAATTTTCTGTTGTTGAAGTTGATATTTGAAATAAGATGGCTTGTTTTCGAAATAATGGTAATAATTGAAACTATGTTCAGCTCTTTTATCATATCTAAAAATATCATTATTGAACGAATCGCTTAACTGTTTTTGAAGATTACTGTCTTTTATTAGCCAAATGATAAGCTTTTCATTGCTTATCAATTTTATAATATTTTCGAAATTATCTATTTTACTAACTCTAATGTATGAGTCTCTATAGCCAATTGGCTTTTCAATATTTTTGAATACGAATGTTTCATATTGATTTTCTGGCACATAATCGTTCGTTATTTTAGTATGCTTATTTACTTTCAGAAAATCTAATAAAAAACGTTCCACAGAAATTGAGTCTTCATTTTCTAACCCTAAAGTTTTTCTACTTGAAACAAATTTATTCTTTGGTAAAATGCCTTTAAATAAATCTTCTGTAAGTTCTCCTGAAGGATAATCTCTAGAAAGATAAAGTTCATTTGCCAATTGAATTTTCCCACTTTGAGTTATTACTTTGACTTTAGAAGTATCTGGACTTGTTGTTTCGTTTAAATCTTTGTGAATATTATACAAGGACATTATCATATTCTTTGTAATAATGTTTACGTCACTTTTACTTTTAGATTTTTGAATTAATCGATTGGTTTCTGTAATTACTTTTCCAATTACTGGAATTGGCTCAAATGAGCGAATTCTAACAATCTCTTTTAGCCTTCTCTGTAATTCCCTTGCTTTTTCTTTGTGATTAGATAAATCATATTTGTTAAGTAGTTTTGTGTAGAAATATTTATTTAAAAAGTCGATTTTAACAAAATCTGGCAAGCTGAATTTTTCAGATTTAGTGGTTGGTGGTGTAAAGACAGAAATACTTTTATCTATCACTTTTTTATCTTCATTCAATAAAAGAGAGTATTGTTCATTGTTTGAGTGAAAGGAATTGTCTTGTTCTAATATATAAATTAGGTCTACTCTGTCATTTAAGGTTTTTATTTCTTGACTAATTTTGTCAATTTTTTTTATGAAATTCTTTGATTTCAAAACCCAAAATTGCAAATCTAATTCAGATGATAACCAATGCTTTAATTCAGAGTTTATAGGTATTAAAAGATTTGAAAAATAGTTTATGTTGTTGGTTTCAATAATGTAATTTGTGAAATCAGTATTATACATTAAGGTATCAGTTAATTTTCGATACAGACCATCGATACAGGGAAACAATTCTAACTCTTTTATTTTTTCATTTATATTTTCATAAAAATTTAGGTCTGACAACACTTTGTTTTTGTTGTTATAGTTTAACAACTCTAAAGGTTTCCAACTAACTTTTTCTTTCGACACTTTTTTCGCCGCTTCAATGATAAGCTCTATTAGTTTTTCAAGGACAAACTGATTTTTATCTGATTTAACTAATTGGTTTCTTGAGCTGTCCAAATCAAAGGTTCCGTGAACAACAAATGGGAATTCTAAATTTACTTTTGTTGGAAAAAAAGTAAATAGTAAATCAGTTTCATTCTCAAATCCTATAGGAATTGCAATCTTTAATTGGTAGTGTTCTTTTTGGGTATTGGTATTATCTTGGTATTTATCGTCAAGAACTCCCGATTTTTCATAAACTGTCCATTTTTTATCTCCAATTGAAATTGGTTTTTCAATAGATTTTTCTCCCTTTATTTCTATATCATTAATGTCATCAAAACCTTGTATTTCAATTTTTTTGATGTTATTTAGAAATAGTAAAACTTCTTCTTTTAAATCTTTGACTTGTGTGAGGATGTCATCAAAAAATTGGTCTCGATAATTAATTTCTATTGATGTTGTGAAGTCTTTATGATTAGATGATTCCTTTATTAACGGAATTGCTAAAAAAGGTAATGGGTTTACGTCTTTTGAAAATGAAAATTCATTAATAATATTTAATCTTTCATTTTCATCGAACAAGTTGTGAAATTCCTGCTTTCTTTTTTCTTCCGAAAATTCAACTGTAGTTCCATTACTAATGATTGTGATACTGTAGCTCCAGTTAATGATAGAACGAAAACCTAATCCTTTATTTCCAATATATGATTTTTTTAATTTTGAAGAAAGGTTTTGAATCATTAATGACCTATATCCTTCTTTGGTAAAAGCTTCTCCTTTATTTGATATTGTAAGGATTGAATTTTTAGTATCAATTTTAATCAATATTGCATTTGAACCTGCGTCATCTGCATTTTGTATCAGTTCTAATAATTGTCTGCCATTATAGTCTTTTGTAGTTTCTTTCTCTCTTTTATATGCTCCGACCATTTCAGCATAATTTTCTTTAAAGAGTTTTCTTTTTTTTATTATTTCTTTTTCAATTATTTTCTTCATTCACAATTTTCGAGCGTTGGCAAGAAACAGCTCTTTTGGTTTTTTCAGCGTTGGCTTATGTGTTGGGTAAAAACCAAATGTGCTGTTTGTGTGGCTGGCTTTTTTAGTTCAAATGTTCAATTTTTGCTCGATTTTCGCATTACTTACAAC
>NZ_JBSHNS010000080.1:0-3058 GCF_053601635.1 Pontimicrobium sp. MEBiC01747 | reverse complement strand
GTTTTAATGTGTGCTCATTATGCTAGTTGGGAATGGATTTTTATTATGCAAAGTTACATGAGTCATAAAGGATTTGGTGTTTATAAACGATTACATAACAAGTATTTTGATGCATTAGTAAAACGCATTAGAGCACGTTACAATACTTTTTTAATTACAACAAAAGAAACGGTGCCTACGTTAACAGAATCTAAAAATAAAGGCGAATTATCTATAAGTGGTTTTGCTTCAGACCAATCTCCAAAACCTCAAAAAGCACACCACTGGAACAATTTTATGGGTATAAAAGTACCTATACATACTGGTGCAGAAATGCTAGCCAAAAGACTAGATATGTCTGTGGTGTTTTTTGGTGTTAAAAAAATAAAACGAGGCTTTTACGAAGCCAGTTTTACAACCATAGCAGAAGATCCTTTAGTTTGTGAAAATTATGACATAACTGATGCTTTTATTAAATTAGTAGAAAAACAAATTAACGACGCTCCAGAGTACTATTTATGGACTCACAAACGCTGGAAACATCGTGATAAAGTTCCAAAGGAATTTCAATAAAAACCGTACAAAACAAAAATGCCGAGATTATTTAATCTCGGCATTTTTGTTTTAATATTATATTAAGAAAGACTTATAATTCAAACCAATCATTAACACGTGTATCCTGTTTAGGCATAAATGTTTTATGAATAAACTCGTTATTGGCCTTATTATATTCGTAATCTTTAGCCCATTCTTTGTGGTTTTTAGCTAAAGCCACAATACCATCGCATACATAATCTATTTCATCGCAAGTAGTCGTTGGGTGTATAGACATACGTATCCAACCTGGTTTGCGTATTAAATCTCCCAATGTAATTTCATGAACTAGTTTATTAGACTGTTCTTGATCTACATGTAATAAGTAATGGCCATAAGTTCCAGCGCAACTGCAACCACCACGCGTTTGTATTCCAAAACGATCGTTTAATAGTTTCACGCCTAAATTAAAGTGCAAATCTTCTATGTAAAAAGAAATAACACCAAGACGATCTGTATGTTTGGGCGCCAATATTTTTATGTTGTCTATACCTTTAAAGTTTTTAAAAACTTGATGTAATAACTCATGCTCTCTGTCTAGCATATTTTTAACTCCCATTTGGTCTTTTAACTTAATAGCTAAAGCCGTTTTTATAGTCTGTAAAAAACCTGGAGTTCCACCATCCTCTCTATCTTCTATATTATCTATATATTTATGTTCACCCCAAGGATTGGTCCAACTTACGGTTCCGCCACCTGGACAATCTGGAATCATATTTTTATATAGTTTTTTATTAAAAACTAAAACACCAGATGTTCCTGGTCCACCTAGGAATTTATGAGGGGAAAAGAAAATAGCATCTAATGCTTCATCTTCATTTTCTGGGTGCATATTAATATCTACATAAGGTGCAGAACAAGCAAAATCTACAAAACAAACACCTCCGTGTTTATGCATTAATTTTGCTATTTGGTGATATGGTGTCTGTATTCCTGTTACATTAGATCCCCCAATAACCGAAGCTATTTTTAAAGTACAATGTTTATGTTTTTCTAAAAGAACTTCTAAATTTTCTAAACTAAAAAGACCATCTTCACCAGCTGGAATAACCTCAACTTTAGCTATTGTTTCTAACCAAGAGGTATGATTAGAATGATGCTCCATATGTGTCACAAAAACAACAGGACGTATTTCGTCTGGAATCTTAGTATATTTAATAATATTCTCAGGGACTTTTAGGCCTAAAATACGTTGAAATTTATTGACAACACTTGTCATTCCGTTTCCTGCAACAATTAATACATCATCTGCATTACTGTTTACATGACCTTTAATAATGTTTCTTGCCTTATGGTAAGCATTCGTCATAGCAGTTCCAGAAACAGTAGTTTCTGTATGGGTATTTGCTACAAAAGGGCCAAATTGGTTTAAAATTTTATCTTCTATAGGTCTATATAATCGACCTGAAGCAGTCCAATCTGTATAGATTATTTTTTGTCTACCATATGGGGATTCAAACTCTTGATCTATTCCTACAATATTATTTCTGAATTGAGAAAAATAGTGTTCTAACTCAGAGTAACGTGTACTTTCTTTTTTTGTAGTTATCATAATACCTTATTTGCTATTGCTAAAATACTAAATATTAGCGATTTCTTTAATTTCTGAAATGATTTTATCTGCTAAAGAATCTGCCACATCTTGAGACTTAGCCTCTGTATAAATTCTAATAATTGGTTCTGTATTACTTTTACGTAAGTGTACCCAATTTTCGGCAAAATCAATTTTTACACCATCTATCGTTGTTAAGTTTTCGTTTGCGTATTTAGCTTCCATAGCTTTTAAAATAGCATCAACATCTATTTCTGGCGTTAGTGCAATTTTCTTTTTACTCATAAAGTAGCTAGTGTATGTTTTACGTAACGCGCTAACACTTATTTTCTTTTCTGCTAATAAGCTTAAAAACAAAGCCACACCAACTAATGCATCGCGCCCATAATGAGATGCAGGGTATATAATACCTCCATTACCTTCTCCTCCAATAACAGCATTGTTTTTTTTCATTAACGCCACTACATTAACTTCTCCCACCGCACTAGCTTCGTAAGTCCCGCCATGTTTTTCAGTAACATCTCTTAATGCTCTGGTAGAACTCATATTACTTACAGTATTCCCAGGATTTTTACTTAAAACATGATCTGCACAAGCTACCAATGTATATTCTTCTCCAAACATGTCTCCATTTTCATCCATAAACGCTAAACGGTCTACATCTGGATCTACTACGATACCAAAATCTGCATGCGTTTTTTTAACTTCATCAGATAAATCTGTTAAGTGCTCTTTTAAAGGCTCTGGATTATGCGGAAAATGCCCATTAGGTTCGCAATACAACTTTACTGCTTCAACTCCTAGGCGCTCTAGTAATAAAGGAATTGCTATACCTCCTGTAGAATTTACACCATCTACTACAACTTTAAAGTTAGCAGCCTCAATAGCGTCTTTATTTACATATTCTAAAGCTAATACTTCATCTATATGCAA
>NZ_JBSHNS010000079.1:0-18418 GCF_053601635.1 Pontimicrobium sp. MEBiC01747 | reverse complement strand
ATATGTTCTTGCTAATACTATATATACTTTACTAACTGTAGCTGTATCTTTTAATGTTTTGTATAACTCTATAGCCTCTTGTAAATTAAGTACTGCTTCATTTTCTCCATAATTGCTATCTTTTCCTAGAGTATAAAGAACGTCTGCTAATAGTTTTTTATCATTAGCTTTAATTGCAATCTCTTTTTTAAGTTTTAAATAATAGTTAATAGTATCTCTATTATTTGTCTTTTCTATAAGTTGAGTTATACTATCTATTTTATGTGTTTGTTTTGTTTGTTTTTCTTGAGAGAACAGTGAACAGCTGTATACTAAAAAGTAAAAGAGTACTATTTTTTTAAGATCTAGCATTGACGTTAAGTTTTTTTGATCTATTATTAATAAGTGGTTATAAAAGTAATGTATGGGTATTTATAAAAAAAAGGTTTGACTAATTAATTAGCCAAACCTTAACTCTAAGATATAATAATTTGATGGGAGATTTCAAATTAACTACCTAATGGTTATTTTCTTGATAATAGCTACATTGTTATCTATACTTATTTTTAATATATATAATCCGGATTGTTTGTTACTTACATCTAACTCCAAATGGTTAGAAAACTCTTTATATATTTTACGGTCTAATAATTGCCCAGTTATGCTATAGAGTTCTAGTGTTGCATTAGTATAGTTGTTATTTCCTAAATTTAACTGAATGTTATCTTTTGCTGGGTTTGGACTTACTTTAATATTACTTTCTACAATTGTCTCTTGCTCTATTCCTAGTGTAGAACCAACCCCCTTAAACCAAGCAAAGTACCCTGGGTTAAAACTACCAACTATTGCATCTATAACGGTATCTCCATCTACATCTCCAAAAGCTATTGAAGAAAATTGACCTGCATCTGCAAGACCTAAATCTCCAGTAAAATTTTGCAAATTATAAGTTCCAAAATCTGGAGTACTAACCGTCCCAATATTTTCTATCCAAGAAAACATACCTCCATCTCTTCCAAAACACATATCGTAATCTCCATCTGCATCAACATCAATAAAGTTTGGCACTGTTGTTAAAACATCTCCATGCGGCCAATTTCTATCTAGAATACCAGTTCCAGCATCCATATCCCATGGGTTTTCTAAATGAAATTTGCGCTCAAAAACTGGAGCAGATTTAGTTCCTGTATTTTTAAAATAGGCAAGCGAGTCGCTTCCCATCGTTACCATATCAAAATCCATATCATTATCTAAATCCACAAAACCAAAACTAGGAAAGTTAGCTACATTTTGGTTGGCAATATCTGAAATGGTTGATGCTACAAAATTAGGAGTCGTTGCAGTCCCCGTGTTCTCGTAATAATGTATATCGTTAAAGTTAGCCCCATTAACATCAACCTTAGACCCATAAAATAAATCGTAATCTCCATCATCATCTATATCTATAAATTGACATTTAGTCTCATTATTTCCACCTGGTGCAAAACCTACAGCATCTAATGTTGGCAATGCCGTTTGCACCCAATTTGGAGCAGTAGGTGTTCCTGTATTTTCAAAATAATATAATCTCCCGCTAGAGTCTTGGCTTCCAGAGACCATATCTAAATCATTGTCTCCATCTAAATCAATAAGTACTGGAGCAGATAACCTTCCAGTAACAGTAGGTAGTACAGCTGTATCTAACCCAGCAGGATTAGGACCTGGAGAAGTAGCTCCAACTGTTGTAAATAATGTAGTTCCATTTGTTGCATGTGCTCCTTGAAACTCCCAAGAGGTATCAGGAAAAACTTGTGCTGACACATATAAAAAATTAGAAAAAAATAATAAATAAAGTAGTTGTTGTTTCATGTTCATGTAGGATTAAGTTAAAGCAAAAGTAACTTGAATAACTCCCAGCAAGAACAACAATGTTCTAAACACAACTAGACATGTTCTAAAAAGTAATTTCTGTAATATTAAAGGGTTTTATAAAAGTGATATCCATAAATCTCGTAACCTTCGTTATAATAAAATTTATGAGAAGGATAATTTTGTACATAAGTATTTAATTCTGAAGTATTACAGCCTTTACTTTTTGCATAATCATATAACCATTTAAAAAATTGCTTTCCTAAACCTTTACCACGATAATTATCATCTATATACACATGGTCTACTTCCATAGATTTGCCAGCATAATGACGTGTTTGAAACCACATACCAGATATACCTATTAAATTACCATCATCAAAAACACCTGCACACTCATAATTTTGAGTCACCATTTCGGCAAAACGTTCTTTTAAAATGGCTTCGCTATTAGCGTTATTA
This sequence comes from Pontimicrobium sp. MEBiC01747, assembly GCF_053601635.1. NCBI lineage: Bacteria > Pseudomonadati > Bacteroidota > Flavobacteriia > Flavobacteriales > Flavobacteriaceae > Pontimicrobium > Pontimicrobium sp. MEBiC01747. Next base: position 16,129 of record NZ_JBSHNS010000079.1, on the reverse strand, counting down.
GTTAATTTTTGGATTAATGGTATAATCGAATTAATTTCGGATGGATTAATAATTTTAAACGTAAAAGGCATTTCCGTATATTTTTTAACAAATTTAATTAATTTTGAAGGATAGCTTATTCCTTTATGAAAATCATAACACAAACAAAAAGACTTTATCTTCGTGAATTTTCTCTTGATGACGCCATTCATTTTTACAACATGAATTTAGACGATGCTGTTATAAAATATACTGGTGATAAAGCTTTTTCTTCGGAAGCTGAAGCAAGAGTATTTCTATCTAATTACAACCAATATAAATTACATAATATGGGGCGCTGGGCAGTTTGCAACAAAGCTACACATGAGTTTTTAGGTTGGTGCGGATTAAAATACCACCCAGAGAGCACTATTGATGATACTTTTGTTGAAGTAGGTTATCGTTTTTACAAAAAACATTGGGGCAAAGGTTATGCAACAGAAAGTGCAAAAGCCGCAATACATTATGGCTTTAACACTCTTAAATTAAAAACAATTTATGCCCATGCTCATGTAGATAATTTGGCTTCTCATAAAGTTCTTGAAAAATGTGATTTACAGTTTATACATGAAGATAATTATGATGGTATGCCCGCAAAATTGTATAAAATTGAAGCTCCAAAGATTACTATTAAACAAATTTCATCTACAGAAACATATCCTGTAAGGCATCCTGTTTTAAGATCTGGTCGCCCTATTAAAGACTGCAAATTTAGTGGAGACGATTTAGAATCCACAATACATTTAGGATTATACTTTAACAATAAATTAGCAGGCGTTGCTACTTTTTTAAAACAAGAAAACTCTCTTTTTAACACAACTAACCCCTATCAATTAAGAGGTATGGCTGTACTAAAAACACATCAAGGCAAAAGACTAGGAGAACAGCTAATAACCTATGGAGAAGCTTTACTAAAAAGAAAAAATGCAACCCTTATTTGGTTTAATGCTCGTGAAGTTGCAACTTCTTTTTACAAAAAAAATGGTTATATAATTATTGGGGATTCTTTTAAAATTCCACAGGTTGGAACACATTTTGTAATGTATAAAAACCTATAATCCCTATTACATACAATTCCATGAAACAGTCTACATTACAATACTTCTTAGGTTTATGTTTATTAGCTTTTATTCTAATACCTCAACTAATATTTTCTCAACAGGAATTGTCTACCCAAGAATTAATGGGAAAAGGGTCTCCTAAACTATATGGTAATGGATATAAGCTAAGAAAAGAAGCTCATTTAGCATTTTTAAAATTAAAAGCTGCTGCTTTAAAAGAAGGTATAAATATACAAGTAGTTTCGAGCTATCGTAATTTCGACCATCAAAAACGGATATGGAAACGTAAATATAATCGTTACATAAACCAAGGATTAACAGCGCCACAAAGCATAAAAAAAATAATTGAATACTCTACAATACCAGGAACTTCAAGACATCATTGGGGAACCGATTTAGATATTGTAGATGCCAATGTAAAACAACCCAATACTCTTTTAAACCCTAAACATTTTAATAACTTAGGCCCTTTTTGTAAACTAAAAGAGTGGATGGATGTTAATGCTACAAAATATGGCTTCTATTTAGTATATACTAACCGTGCTAATAGAAAAGGCTTTAAATACGAACCATGGCATTATACTTACAAACCACTTTCGCAATCTTACCTAAAACAATACAAATCTCTAGATATAAAAACCATTCTTAAAAATGATAAACTAGAAGGTAGTAAAGCCTTTACAGATCGTTTTATAAATGATTATATCTCACAAAATATTTTAGACATTAACCCAGAACTTTTGTAAATTGAAAGTTTTAAAGAATTAAACTAACGAATTATGAGAAGAAAAAGTAGAGGATTTAAAGGCAGACTATTAATAGGTGTTGCTGTAGCTGCGTTTTTTTTAATAAAGCATTATAGTAAAATGGAGACCAACCCATATACCAATAAAAGGCAAGCTATTTCTATGACTCCTCAAGAAGAAATTAAAATGGGGTTAGCTAGTATTGGGCAAATGACTCAACAGCATGGCGGTTTACATCCAAATCAAAGCTATCAAACTTTAGTAGACAATGTGGGTAATAAGCTAGTAAACAATAGTATTGCTAAAGACACACCTTACCGATACGATTTTCATTTACTAGCAGACCAAAGAACCATTAATGCATTTGCACTACCAGGAGGGCAAATCTGTATTACTTATGCTTTATTTGCTCAACTAAAAAACGAAGATCAGCTTGCTGGTGTTCTAGGACACGAAATTGGTCATGTTTTAGGGAGACACTCAGCAGAACGTATTGCTAATAGTGAGTTATGGCAAGGTTTAAGTACCGCAGGAAGTGTTGGTGGAGATATGGGAGGCTTAGTGTCCCAAATAGGAAACGGAACATTACTTAAAAATGGTCGTGGCGATGAATTAGAAAGTGATGATCTTGGAGTTAAATTTATGATTAAAGCAGGTTACAACCCTGAAGAAATGATTGGTGTAATGCAAATATTAAAAGCTGCCGCTGGACCTAATAGAGTTCCAGAGTTTCAAAGTTCGCATCCCGATCCAGATAATAGGATAGAGCATATAAGAGAATCTATACAGAAGTATAGTAATAACTAAAAAAAAGCCTTGCAAATTGCAAGGCTTTTTATTTACTATTTCTGTACCGTCCTAATATAAACTTACTTTTTATTTTTTAAAGTATTGTCTATAAGCGCATATGTTGCTTCTGCATTTGTCAATTTAGCATACTGTTTAGCCGTTTTTCCTTTTGCAGAGCGTTTTTTTAAATTTGCGCCTTCTGCTATCAACAACTTTAGTACCTCTACTCTATTGTATTTTGCCGCATACATTGCTGGTGTCATTCCTTTAGACATCTTATTTACGTCTTCTCCTAATTCTATAAGCTTTTTTACAGTGGCAACGTCTCCTTTTACTACAGCTACACAAAATGCACTAACATTATAAGTTGGTTGTGTTTTAAAAGTTGTTGGAGTTGTTTCTGCTGTTGTCATTGCATTTACACTAGTTAAAGAGAATACAAAAGCTGCTGCGATAATGATTGTTTTTTTCATGATGAAAGATTTTAATTAATGATTTTTGTTTTTTGATTATATATAAGAGACGACGATAGTTTTTAAACGTTACGTGTTTTTTTGCAAATAACATTTCTTTAACTATTACTAGCTAATATGTTAACAATAACACAAAATCATATTATTTTTTCCTTTTTAGTAAAAATCTCTCTCTACTTTTATATTTCATAATTAATTAGGCTAAAACGATTTCGTTATTTTATATGCAAAATCACTATAATTTCAGGAGTTTAGTTTTATATCTTTGTTGTCCTAAATATATAGTAATGAACAAAAAAGTCATTTTAATGATACTCGATGGCTGGGGTAAATCTCCAGACCCAAAAGTATCTGCAATAGATAATGCACAAACACCATTTATTGATAGCTTATATACTAAGTACGCGCATGCACAACTTAGAACAGATGGCTTACATGTAGGCTTACCAGAAGGGCAAATGGGAAATAGCGAAGTTGGCCACATGAATTTAGGTGCTGGCCGTATTGTTTATCAAGATTTAGCAAAGATTAATTTAGCAGTAGAGCGTAACACGCTTTATAAAGAACAAGTTTTAATAGACGCATTTAAGTATGCAAAAAACAACAATAAACCTGTTCATTTTTTAGGTTTAGTTAGTAATGGTGGTGTACACTCACATATTAATCATATAAAAGCACTAGTAGATGCTTCTAATAATAGTGGCGTAGAAAAAGCATATATTCATGCTTTTACAGATGGCAGAGATGTAGACCCCAAATCTGGTAAAGCTTTTATTAAAGATTTACAGCAACACATTGAAGGTAAAAATATTGAAATTGCTTCGGTAACCGGACGCTATTACGCTATGGATAGAGACAATCGCTGGGAGCGCGTAAAGTTAGCGTATGATGCTATTGTTAATGGAATAGGAGACTCGTCTTCTAATATATTAGATAGTATTCAACAAAATTACAATAACAATATTACTGATGAGTTTATAAAACCTATTATAAAGTCTAATTCAGAAGGACAACCAACTGCTACACTACAAGAAGGAGATGTTGTCATCTTTTTTAATTTTAGAACAGATCGTGGTCGTGAATTAACGGATGCTTTATCTCAACGAGATTTTGCAGAATATAATATGAAAAAATTAAACTTGTATTATGTAACTATGACTAATTACGATGAGACTTTTAAAGACATCAACGTTATTTTTAATAAAGATAATATTACCGAAACTTTAGGTGAAGTATTAGAGCAGCACAGTAAAACACAAATTAGAATAGCAGAAACCGAAAAATATCCTCATGTTACTTTTTTCTTTTCTGGAGGGAGAGAAACTACATTTGAAGGGGAATCAAGAATACTTAAAAACTCTCCCAAGGTAGCTACTTACGATTTAAAACCAGAAATGAGTGCTTACGAGCTTACGGATGCCTTAGTCCCTGAATTAGAAAAAGGAGATGTAGATTTTGTGTGTTTAAATTTTGCTAATGGAGATATGGTAGGCCATACTGGCTCTATGGAAGCAGCAATAAAAGCGTGTGAAGCTGTAGACAATTGTGTAAACAAAGTTGTTACAACTGCTCTAAATAATGGTTATACCACTTTATTAATTGCAGATCATGGTAACTGTGAAACTATGGTTAACCCAGATGGTTCTCCACACACTGCACACACTACAAACCCTGTTCCTGTTATATTAATAGACAAAGATTTAAACACCATTAAAGATGGTATTTTAGGAGATGTAGCACCTACTATTTTAAAGCTTATTGGTATTCAAAAACCTAAAGCAATGACACAAGAAGCTTTAATTTAATAACTAACACTATTACTGTATTAAAATTACCGTAATAAAAATTGTATTTTTGCATTCTATTTTACTATTTAAATGAATATTTCTAAAGGACTTATAATAGCTGTAGACTTCGATGGCACCATTGTAGAAGATGGTTACCCAGGTATTGGAGACCCAAGATTATTTGCTTTCGAAACATTAAAACGTTTACAGGCAGATGGGCATCGCTTAATATTATGGACTTATCGCCATGGTAAAAAATTAGATGAAGCTGTAGCATTTTGTAAAGCTAATGGCATTGAGTTTTATGCTGTAAACAAAAGTTTTCCAGAAGAGCATTCTGTAGAAGGTGTTAGCCGTAAAATTCATGCAGATTTATTTATAGACGATAGAAATATTGGTGGTATTTTAGGTTGGGGAGAAATATACCAAATGCTAACTAAAGAAACCCCTCAGCTACCAAAACAAAAGAAGAAAAAAGGATTTTTCCGTTTTTAAATAGAAGGTTTATGATAATTGCAAAAACAAGAGAAGAAATAGAGTTAATGAGAGAAGCTGCTTTAGTAGTTTCTAAAACTTTAGGTGAGATTGCTAAAGCTGTTACCCCTGGAATAACCACTTTAGAATTAGATAAACTTGCGGAAGAATGTATTAGAGACCAAGGTGCCATACCTGGTTTTTTAGGGTTGTACGATTTCCCTAATACATTATGTATGAGTCCTAATGCTCAAGTAGTACATGGTATACCCAATAACACGCCTTTGGTTGAAGGCGATATTATTTCTATAGATTGTGGCGCTATTAAACATGGCTTTTATGGAGATCATGCTTATACCTTTCCTGTTGGTGAAATAGATGCAGACACAGAAAAATTATTACAAGTAACTAAAGAATCTCTTTATGTTGGTATTAAAGAGTTAAGAGTAGGCAAACGTGTTGGCGATGTTGGTTATGCTATACAAAAATATTGCGAAGATCATGGTTATGGTGTTGTACGAGAATTAGTCGGTCATGGTTTAGGTCGTGTTATGCACGAAGATCCAGAAATGCCTAACTACGGAAAACGTGGTCGTGGTAAAAAATTTATAGAAGGTATGGTCGTTGCTATAGAGCCTATGATAAATATGGGAACGCAACGTATTAAACACCATAAAGACGGTTGGACTATTACAACTTTAGATGGTAAACCTAGTGCGCATTTTGAACATGATGTTGCTATTTTAGATGGTAAACCAGAATTATTATCTACTTTCGCTTATATATATGACGCCTTAGGTATAAAATCTAACGAAGAGGATGAATTTAGACAGAAAGCTTTAGTACTATAATCAAAAATATTTTCAATACATTATAAAGTAGGCTTTGCCATCTTCAATAAAATTATTTTAGAAATAAAAGCAGTTTTGTATTTACCATCAACTCATGTAAAACAAACTTTAAATTATTTAGTAGCATTCAAAACTACAACTAAGTATTTTAGTTAATTTTGGAGAAAATAGCTTAAAACATAAAAGAATAGGGCTTTAGTTATTAGTGAAAATTCGTAAAATTCGTGTTAAAAAAACTTTTCAAATTCATATTAAATACTATTCCAAGGCCTTTATTAATTAGGTTAAGTTATGTTGCTCGCCCCTTATTAGCTTTTTTTTTAAGAGGAAAACAATTTACAGATCCTATAGATGGTAAAAGTTTTAAAACATTTCTACCATATGGTTATGGCAACCAACGTAACAATGTATTATCTCCTTCTACGCTATCATTAGAACGCCACAGACTATTATGGCTATATTTAAAAAATGAAACTGATTTTTTTTCTGCTAAAAAGAAAGTGCTTCATTTTGCACCAGAACAAGCTTTTTATAAACGATTTAAACAATTAAAACACCTTGATTACACTACTACCGATTTACTATCGCCTTTAGCAGATGTTAAAGCAGACATCTGTAATTTACCTTTTGAAGATAATAGTTATGACATTATTCTTTGTAATCATGTTTTAGAACATATTCCAGATGACACTAAAGCGATGCAGGAATTATATCGTGTACTTAAAGTTGGCGGTATGGGAATTTTTCAAATTCCACAAGATTTAAATCGTGAAATGACTTTCGAGGATGATTCTATTACTGACAAGAAAGAACGTGCTGCAATTTTTGGACAATACGATCATGTTCGTATTTATGGCAGGGATTACTTTGACAAATTACGTGGTATTGGTTTCACTGTTGAAGAGGTTGATTACACCTCAACTCTTAAGGAAAATGATGTAGAAAAGTATTGCTTAGCTAAAGGAGAGATTATACCTGTAGTTTATAAATAAAAAAAGAGAACCCTATATAGAATTCTCCTTCTTAAAAGCGACTATTTTTGAAGTTCTACATACAACTTGTACTATATATCATATTAGAATCTTTTAACCAACCATTATAACCGTTTGTAGCACCAACATCGACTTGTATGCAAGATAAATTTGGATTAATACCCACTTCCATACGCCACATATTGCTATTATTTCCGTTTGCGATATTTATAGTATTTGTCAAGTTATTTTGTTTAGCTTTTAAGTCTATTAGATTTGATAACATACTAACATCTAAACTTTCAATATTGTTATTTTCTACTAGTACTTGCTCTAATAAAGTATTAGTAGAAAGACTTATAGCATCTAACTGATTGTTAAATAGCTGCAAACTCTTTAAATTAATATTATAACTAATATTTACAAGTGTAAGGGTATTATCATTAGCCGTTAAATTACGTAAGGCTGTAAGCTGTTGTAAAGCAGTTTCTGGTAAAGTTTCTATATTTTTATTTCCAATATTTAAAACTGCGACTCTATTATTTTCAACTACAATACCTTCCCAAGTTGATAAATTGGTAGAGCTTATATCCCATGTTAATGTATTACTAGTATTTGCATTATAAATCTCTATTAATGCCTCTCTATCTTTTTGTAATTCAACTGTAGATGATGCATCATTTTGATTTTGCGAATCATCATCATTATTACAATTAGTAAAAAGAATAATTGTAAGGCATAATATTAGGGGTTTTAAAATTCTCATAGGTTTAAAGTTTTAATCTATTAGTTTAGACAGTTTAATTGTTTTACCGCAATGTTTAGATGCTATTTTAAAAATCACGTCTCCTTTTTTGCCTTTATTAGCCCAACGCACTTCTTTCCCTACATTACAAGAAACACTTGTTTTAGAGCCCTTGTTTAAACTTACAAAGCCGCTTCCTGTATGTATAGAGACTTTCTCTTTTGTATCGTTTACTAAAGAAAAACTACTTCCTATAGTTTCAGAATATGGTTGTGTTTCAATGGTAGTTGTTGCTGTTTCCGAAGTAAAACTTACAATAAGTAAGCTTACGGTAATCATTAATAATTTCATAGTTGTTATAATTTAGTGTTTAATAAATTGAAAGGCTTGACTAAGTTTATTTTCTGTTTCAACTTTAAGTATATACAGACCGTCTTGTAAGTTTGAAACATCTATTGTTTTTAATTTTGTTTTGAAAAGGGGCTCTCCTAATAATGAATAAATACTTACTTCTTTAATTACTAAAGAGGTCTTTATGTTTAAAATGGAATTTGTAGGGTTTGGATATAATGCTATGTTTTCTATTACGTTTTCCTCTATAGATAATGTAGCAATATTATTTTTAAAGATTTTGGTAGTGTACATATTTACCCCTGAAATTTGATACGTAAGTACAATATCCATATCTGTATCTCCATCTATATCTCCTACTTGAATTTCTGGTCTAAAATTAACAGTTCCAAAAGGTTGCCCGTTCATTGGGGACAACTGTCCTGTTCCTGAGTTTAAAAAGATATTCATATCTGGAGTTGCACTCATGCATGCCCCCACAATATCAATATCTCCATCATTATCAAAATCTGCAAATTTAACTGTTGAAAACACGGTGTAATTTGCTGCTGGAACTCCAAAGTAAGAAGAGTAATGACCAGCGCCATTATTGCGGTGAGTTGCCATTACTCCTGTAGAACGATTAGAACCTACTTGAACGGCATCTAAATCGCCATCTCCATCTACATCACCTAAATCGAAATCTCCAAAGAAAGCACCTTCTAAACTATCAACGTTTCCAAGGGTAAAGGTTCCTGTTCCTGAATTAAAATATTTATGATAAACTGCTCCATTAAGGTTTTGCCCAATTACAAGTAAGTCTTGGTCTCCATCATTATCTAAATCGGCAAACTCTGTTTTTCCATCCACGGCTTGTAATATCCCTGAAAATAATTGAGAATAAGTATAGTTTCCATCATACCGCCATATTTTTGCAGAGAATTGTGTTGTTAGTCCAGATATGGTCATATCCATATCATTATCCCCATCTACATCTCCAAAAGCAAATTGAAGTGCAGAGTTTACATTATTAAAGTTAGTTGTTATGCCACTTATTTGATGTTTTGTAAAACCACCTGCTCCATTATTTTCATAGATATCATACACTCTATCTATTCCTGTAGTACTTATATTTCTAATAACAAAAACATCTAAATCATTGTCTCCTTCAATATCTACAAATCTTATATTCTCTACTGGGTCATTAATAAACCCATTTTGTTCTTCTATGTAAGTACCAACTCCATTATTTTTAAACAGTCTAGCTGTTGTTCCTCCAGAAATCCCTATTAAATCTAAATCTCCATCATCATCTACATCTCCTAATTGGATTGATTTTAATCCATTTACACCCATAAAAGGTGTGTTTGTTTCTTCTGTGAAATTCTGGCTATATATACTAGAAATTGTAAGGGTAAATGCCAAAATACAATTAATAAATAAAGAGGTTCTCATTAGTTATACTCGTTTGTTATAATTTTAAGTCTTCAAAAATGGCTTCAGAATGTTTATACCGTTTTGTATTAATTTGCCAATGGTAACTGGCCGAGACAACAACATCTAATCCTTGTAAATGTTTTTCTATAATGGATTTATTTGCAGGGTTTAGAAATTGTATTTCTTTTTTAATCTGTAGCATATTCGATTCAAATTCTTCTGATAGTTTATTAACTAGGTTTATAGATTTTAATATTGCTTCTTCTAGCGTATTGGCTTCTCCTGTAGTTAAATATGCATTTATTAAATTATAGTTACTGTGCTTTTCTTTAGCATACGAAAACAAATCGTTAGCCAAGCCACCAATTAGTGCACATGTTTGCTCTAATGGCTCTAAAAGCGGGACTTCTTTTTTTATATGTTCTAGAACATAATTATCATTTACATACTCCATTAGGTCTATTACTGGAATCATACCTGATGTATATAAACGGATTTTTATATAGTCGTTAACTGTTTTGTATACTGGTGCTTTTAATGCATAGTATAAATGTTCTTTAACAGATTTTGTGTATTTAGTAAAAAAACTACTAGGGCTATTTTCTCTTATTGTTTTACTAATGTAAATTATAGCTTGGTATAATTTTTCTAGTTTATCATTTTTACAAATTGTTTCTACTTTTTCTCCTTCCCATAATGCTAAAATAGTTTCTAAATTAGCAGCCTCACCTTTAACTGTATCTTCTCCAAAAAAGTCATCTAAAAAATATAGTGCATCATATGTAACCAAAACATTTACCATTTTTTGTATTGCTCCATTAACATATAAGTAATTAGTCATGGTAGTATGATCTCGGTATAGGGTTTCATCTACAATACCTAGTTGTAATGAGATTTCTTTAGCTTTCTCTAAAATAAGTGTTGCTGCTTTATGTTTAAAGGAGTCTTTTTTAGCAATAGATAAATCTGTAGATAAAAAAGTGGTTTTTGTTATGGATAGTGTATTACTCATCTATAGCGTTTTAAGATATCTACAAAAGAAATGACTTATTTATACTGAGTTTCTCTTTAGTTTCTGAAATACTATTATGGGTTTCTAAAGCAAAAAAATCCCGAAAAAGTTTATACTTTAACGGGATTATAAACAATAATTAAAACCACAAACTACCGTTTAAAAAAATATGTCATTAATTAATTTGCTCCTTCTGGTAACTGTTGTGTAAAAATATAGGTTGCTACTGGAGGTCCACCAAATACAGAGTTAGACGGGTTATTAAATATATTATTTCTAATAGACAACACATCACTTGATGCTCCAGAATAGTAAGTTGCTCCATCCATATTTACATCTGTATCGTAATATCCTAAAGAACCATAGGTTGCTACTGGAGGTCCACCAAATATGGAATTAGCTGGGTCATTAAATACCTGAGCCCTAATTGCTGGCACATCGGACTGTCCTCCTAAGTAATTTAATCTACCATCTCTTCCTGTATCTCCTGCCCACATTCCTGCTAGACCAGAGGGCATACCAAAAGTGGTTTGCGCATCTGTACCAAAGGTAATAGGTGCATTTGCATTAGTAAAATCGACTATAGTTGTTGTTTGGTTTAGCGATACTGTATTTGCTGTCATTATCCCTAAATGATTTCTATGTTTTACAACAACAAAGTAACTTCCATTTGGTACATTAAAGATTACTGGAGACACGCCATCTACTGCTACTACATCTCCATCTCTTTGAATTAATGCTGATTGAGAAGCTACAATTGTTGTATTAGTTGTTGCATCTCTTAACTCTATAAGTACCCAATCTACTATAGCATCATTTCCTGTTACTGCAAAAACAGAACTGTTACAGGTTGCTGCATCTACATATGGAGATGTTGTAGGTATATAGTTATTTGTTCTTAAATCATCTCTCATTATAGAAGCTCCAGATCCTAACATTGCACCTTGTAAAAATGCTTTTGGCATTAGAGAAATTGAGCCTAAAAACTCATAAGCCCCCATATCTACTGTTGTATTAATAATTCTAGAGTTATTAGACAAATCTGTTATTACCGTTACAAAGCTATTATCTCCACTATTTAATCCAGGAGAGCTGGATGATAAAGAATAATCTCCAGTTATTACACTATTAAATAATGGATCTAAACTACTTGTATTTGTTGTATTTGTTATACTTGCATCGTTAAAACCAGCCTGGTCGATAGAATTAAATACTTCTAATGAGTTTCCTGCTAATAGATATAATGGAGAGATTGATTTCGTTATATTCCCACCTACAGTTGTGTTACCCCAAAAAATACTATTAGCTACATCTGTATTTAACGTGCCTGTTAATCCACTATTTGCACTTATAGCAAATGTTGCTCTTGTAGCGTTATTTAATGAATTGTTGGTTCCTTCGTCTATATTATTAACAAAGGTATTGTTTATTACTTTTAAGTTTAAATCTGCTGTATTACCTAACATTCTAACCCAAGCAGCACTTCCACTTAATCCTCTTGCTGTAGATGTATTTAAATCGCCAGCTATATTTCTTTGAAATAAGTTGTTTACTATATTTACATCTATATTAGTATTGTCTCTTGCATAAGTGTAAACTCCTGTTCCCCAACGAGACATATTGTTTTTAATCACGCAGTTTTCAATATTTAATCCTCCTCGTATTCCTGCTGTATTATTAAGATCAAATTCTGCAAATACTGCTGCGCACGCATTTCTACTTACATTATTCTCTATAATACAGTCTTTTACGTCTAATTTATTAACTGTTTTGAACTTAACAATTGCTCCTCCTTGTTCTGATGCATTTAAGTTATTATGTGCGCCACTAATTGTTAAACGCTCTAATAATGCATTTTCTCCATCGAAACCTATAAAGACTACATGATAGCTATTATCTCCATTTCTTGTAGTATTAGAATAGTTGGATATAAAATCGAGAGTATTTACATCGTTATTGTTTAAATCTCCAGATAAAATAGTCTCGTTTGCTCCAAAAATACGATCTGTAGTCTTTATTTCATTACCAGCGAATCCTCCTTTAAGTGATATATCGTTTTTATTAATTAAGAATCTTGCATTTCTATCTCCCGTGCTAGTAGGATAATATGTTCCAGCTGCTATCCATATAGATTCTCCTCCTTGAACTGATGATAGAGCCGTTTGTAAATCGGTATAAGCATTTACCCAAGATGTACCATCGTTTAATCCTGTTGCGTTTAAGTTAACATAAACTGGAGGTGATAAGGTTATAGTTTCCATCTCATAAGTTGTTGGGCTACCCGAACAGTTAGTTCTTATATAGTAATCGTAGGCTGATTCTGGAAGTATGTTTGTTATTGTATAAGTATTTGTTGTAATATTATTAACTACGGTACCATTAGCTATTGGTTCTCCACTTTCAACATACACTAAATCAAAAGGTCCCGAATTATTAAATGGGTGCTGCCATGATAGTGTTGCAGAATTTGTAACTGATGGTATTTTTTCTAATGTAATATTAGATATGTCTCCACAATTTACTGGTAATTCGTAAGCTCCCATATCAATTACACCTCCGGAAACTCTTGAGTTATTTAAAAGATCGGTTGGTTGTGTTGTATAGGTATTATCTCCTGCATTTAGGGCTGGTGAAGTTGGGGATAGTGTATAATCGCCATTAATAGCATCATTAAACATAGGGTTCGATGTTACTGTATTTACTGAACTTGTAATACTACCTTCTACAAAATTTAAAGCATCTAGAGAGTTGTAGACATCTAAACTTAAAATTGGCACTAAATACAAATCTGAAATTGCTCTAACATTAGCATTACTAGCCCCTTTATTATTCCAAAAAATACAATTAGAAACTTCCGCAGTCATCGGACTTGTTATTTGAGTATTTCTACTTATGGCTAATGGAGCTCTAGTATTATTACTTAAATTTTGATTAGTTCCTGTATCTAAATTATCTACATAAGTATTGTTATTTATTTTAAGGGTAACATTAGATCCATTAGCTATAATTCTAAACCATGACGCACTTCCGCTTAACCCTGTAGCTCCTGTATTATTTAGGTTTGCTGCTATATTTTTAGAGAACAAACAGTTTTCTACAACAATATCTACATTAGTATTCCCCCTTACAAAACTATAAATACCACTTGCCCAACGTGACATATTATTACTAAATCGACTATTTGTAATAATTAAATTACCTCTTGCTCCACTAGTATTATTTAACTCATATTCGCAAACAAGACCCGCATTATCATTTCTACTTACATTATCTTTAACAATACAGTTATTTAAGGTTAAGTCGGCAACTGTTTTATCTTTTACAATCGCGCCACCTCGCTCTGTAGCACTTTTATTATTGTGAGCATCCTTTATTGTTAAACCATCTAATAGTAAGTTATTTCCTGTTGCAGAAATTGTAACAATATGGTAACTATTATCTGTATTTCTAGTTGTATTTGAGTAATTGTCTACATAACTAGCTAGGTTAACGTCATTATTAGCTAAGTCTCCCGATAGTATTGTTTCATTAGCTCCATATAAGCGTTGAGATAATTGCAATTCTGTGCCAGCGAATCCTCCATATATTTTAAGGTTTTGTTGCGTAATATTAAAACTTACATCTCTATTTGATGCATGTGGTTTATAAACGCCAGATGCTACCCATATTTCCTCATCATCTTGAGCTACAGATAATGCAGTCTGGAGAGAAGTATATGCATCTACCCAAGAGCTTCCATCATTATTTCCAGTAGCAGTGCTATTAACAAAAATTGGTGTTTTAAATCCTATTGTTTTTTTAACGTATGCTGTTGGTATACCATTACAGTATGTACGAATATAGATGTCGTAAAATGTATTTAAAGTCAACCCTGAAAGGGTATATATTTCATTTGTAATATTAGTTATAGTTGTTCCACTTGCTATAGGCTCTCCCACTAAAGTATATGATAAATCGTATGGTCCAGAATTATTAAATGCGTGATTCCAAGTTATTGTAGTCTCATCTGCTACTAAAGTATTTTCTGTTGATTGTATATTCGAAATTTCACCACAAACTAATACTTTTTCATATACTCCCATATCTACAGTTGTATTAACAATTCGTGGGTTACCAGCTAAATCTTCGGTAAGAGTTACATAAGCATTATCACCACTATCTCTTGCAGGAGAACTCCCTTGAAGTGTAAAATCATTATTTAAATAATCTGAAAACAAGGGATTACTACTACTTGTATTGGTTTGACTAGAGGTATTAACTTTTGAAAAACCGTCTTGAGCTATAGAATTTCTAACATTTAATGTCGTTGCGAAATTAGAATGTCCTTGGTTTAAGGTTCTAACTGCATCTCCGTTAGCATCTTGATTATGATAGAAAATATTATTAACTCCCGTAAAATTATGAGAACAATTTCCACCTCTAGATAGGCCTAATACTCCCCTTTCTGCAGAGGGCTGTGTCCCTATATCTGTATTATTAACAAAAGTACAGTTAGTTACTGTAGATACTATACTACTACTAGTTGTATTTGCTCTTAACCAAGCACCGCTTCCTGTAAATCCTAATGCAGTACCAGAGCGATCTTTTGTTATATTATTATGGAATAAACTATTACTTAAATTTACAGTATAGGCTCCCGATGTTGAGTTTATAGTATATACTCCTCCTGCGTAGGTTACTACATTGTTTCTAAATATTGAGTTTTCAACAAGTAACTGACCTCCTGCCATAAATTTTGCATAAATACCTCCTGCACCAACGGCAACATTGTTTTCGAAAATACTATTTCTTATTGTTAGTTCTAAAACGTTATCTTGTTTTCTAATTCCTCCACCAAAACGGTTATCTCCTGAACTTGCATCTGATTGCCCTCCAGAAACTACGATACCATCTACAATAACTCGTTCTCCTGAAATGGTAATTACATGATAAACATTTTCTCCTCGTCCATTTCCAACAAAATCAACTCCTGTATCGTTACCATTAATATCTCCAGATAGCATTGTTATATTGTTGTAAAAGTTACGTTGATTAATGCTTGTTTCACTTCCTGTAAAACCACCATAAATCTTAACATCATCGTTAACTACTGCAAATGTATTTTCTCTATCTCCTGAATTTGGTTTATAAGTTCCTGTAGCTATCCAAATTTCAGATTTGCTTGGTGCAAAAGCTAATGCATCTGTTAGAGAGTTAAAAGCGTCTCCCCAATTAAGCCCTGTATTTGCTCCAGTTGCATTTTCATTAACATAAACAATTCCTGGAGTAGTAAAACTATAAGGTACTACCGACCATTCTGTTGTATTAGCACACTTTTCCCTAACAAAAACATTATAAGTTGTTAATGATGTTAATCCAGATAAGGGTACAACTCCATTTGTTATATTAGAAATTATTTGTGCATTTGTAAAAGGTTCTCCTTCTGGCAAATAAGC
>NZ_JBSHNS010000078.1:0-3703 GCF_053601635.1 Pontimicrobium sp. MEBiC01747 | reverse complement strand
GGTGTTGAATGATAAAGGGCAAACCATATCTATGAACCAATGGAATTTAGCTACAGGTGTAAAAGCTACAATAACAATAGTTAAAGAAAAAGAAGAAAACTAGATTGCCAAAAGTAATATCTGCACCAAATTTCAAAGAATAACAAGCATAAACATAGAAAAATCATTGAAAATATTTACTTTTGTAAAAAATAGATTGTAAATTACTTTATAATTTATATAAAAATTTAATATTTAAAGCAAAGAATGGCAAAGTCGCAACAGACATTTAACAAATTAGAAAAAGAAAAAAAACGCCTTAAAAAGCGAGAAGAGAAGAGAAAGAAAATGGAAGCCCGTAAAGCAGAAGCTGCCGAAAGCGGAAAAAAAGGAATCCAATTTGCGTACGTAGATTTTAATGGAAATCTAACAGATACGCCTCCAAACCCTGAAGACAAAATTAAGGTAAAAGCTAAAAACATTGTTTTGGGCATACCTAAAAAAGATGATAGTGATGTAGAGGAAGTAGATCCAATCCACAAAGGAAAAGTATCTTTCTATGATTCATCTAAAGGTTTTGGTTTCATTATAGATGCACTTGATAGTGAAAAATATTTTTGTCACGTTAGTGGGTTAATAGATGAAATTACTGAAAACGATAAAGTACAATTTGAATTAGAAAAAGGAATGAAAGGTTTAAATGCCGTTCGAGTTAAAAAAATCTAATTTATTTAATTATCATAAACAAAAGACCTCAATAATTATTATTGTGGTCTTTTTTTTTATAGCGCGTTTATAGTATAAAATTGTTAGAGCTTTAGTAATAAGAGCAATAACATATACATAACAATAATAATACATTCTCTAAAAGTTAAGTTTACTATTATTTAATACAGGTAACAATTAAATTAAAATCTATTAAAATAGTACTAAAACTTACATAACATTTGAGTTGTTAATTTGAACTGTTCAAAATAAAAACAACAACTCAAAAAATGAAATACTATTTACAATTTGGTTTTATAACCTTAGCATTAACATCTTTAATAAGCTGCAATAATGATGATGACAACACTATAGGGCAAGAACCATCTAACCCAGTTACTTTAAAAGCACACTCTGTTTCTCCTAATTTTTTAAAAACAACATCAGAGTTTTCAGACGTTAATATATACCCTTTAATATCTTCTGAAGATATGCTGCCAGAATCTCCTGCATTTGTATACGGTTCTATGGCAGATGGTGCTGGGCTTATTAAAAATGAAGACAATACCTATACATTAATTAATAATATTGAAGCCGATTTTGCTATAGCTAGAATAACTTTAGATGAAACTTTTAAACCTGTAAAAGGAGAGCATATATTAAATGCTACAGCTACGGCAAATACAGCACAATGCTCAGGATCTTTAATAACGCCAGAAGAGCATGGTTTTGGTCCATTATACCTTTCAGGAGGAGAATGGGGTGGAGCCTCAAAAGGTGTTTTTTTAACAGACCCATTACGAGATGCTAACTCAGCATCATTTGCACAAATGTTACCAGCAATGGGACAATGGTCTACAGAAAATGCAGTTGCTATAGGGCAAAATGCATACTCAGAAAAAACAGTAGTATTTATTGGAGACGACCACTCTAATAACGAAATACCTTCTGGACAATTAGGAATGTATGTTGGTGATAAAGGCGACCTATATGGCGGACAATTATTTGCATTAAGAGTTACAGATGATACTATTGACTTTGAAGTGGATATGGAAGAAGGGCAATCGTATCCAATCGATTTTGTTGCTTTACAAGAAACACAAATAGATATGTTAGATGCAGAAGCAAAAACAAAAGGAGCAATGGGATTTTCTAGATTAGAAGATATAGATTGGAGAAGAGGATCTGCTGCTAATAACAGAGAAATATACTTTTGTGTAACAGGTAGAAAAAAACCAGGATTAGTAGGTAAAGGAACCACTTATGGTAGAGTATATAAAGTAACATTAAATGAAAACGATCCTACAGGTGCAGGTACTATTACATGTGTATTAGATGGAGATAAAATAAATGGAAAAGCAAAAACGTTTCATAGTCCAGATAATATATTAGTAACCAATAACTATGCATATATTCAAGAAGATCCAAACGGATATTTTGATTCGGCAGATAAAACACACTTTGCAAGATTATACCAATACAATTTAGTTACTGGAGAGTTAAAAACAGTGTTAGAGTGCGATCAAGAAGCAGCAATGGCGCAAGGCTATGGTACCACAAATGGGATTTGGGAAATTACAGGTATGATAGATGTATCGGATATAGTTGGAATAGATGAAACATTTATGGTTATTACACAAAACCATGGATGGGAAGGAGGCTTCACAGATCCAAAAGCAAATACATCACCATGGACAGGACAAGGAAGCATGATTTATACTATAAATGGATTAGAGCGATAAATGACATTTTATAAATTTGAATTAGTAATTAAAACACGTGCATTATTATCATGCGCGTGTTTAATTTGTATTAGTTTTTTTGGCTGCAAAGAAAAAACTAAAACTTACGAAAGTATAACACCAAATGTTGCTTTAAAAACTCATTTTAAGGAAAATATAGCCGAAACCATTTTGTTTTTAGATTCCTTAGAAAAAACAACTTCAAACAAAAGAGTCTATTTTTATAAACAAGCAAGAGCACGTTTTAAAACCTTAGAACCACTTCTAGCATTTATAGATAGTGAAAACTACAAGTTTTTAAACCAACCGAATATACTTAAAGTAGAAGAAGAAGATGCTACAGATATTAAAATAAAATCACCAAAAGGGTTTCAAGTACTAGAAGAACAACTGTTTGGAGATACATCAAAAAACGAGCTCCTTAAAAACACTAAAGTTATTAAAGATCGCTTGCAATTAATAGCAACCAATACGCATTTAAATATAAAAAAACATCATGTTATATGGTTGCTTAGAGATGCAATAGCAAGAGTTGCCTTAACTGGAGTTACAGGTTTCGACTCACCAGTTTTAGAAGAATCACTTAGTGAATCTAAAATTGTTTATAAAGAAATAGAATACCTTTTAAATATTTATAAATCTAATTTTAAAGACCAATCTATATTAAAACAATGGACAGAAGAGTTTGTGCTTACTCAAGAAAAATTAACATCAAAATTTGAGGCTTTTAATCGCTATTATTTTATAAAGAACCACACGCACAAACAGTTAGAGTTATTAGTAAAAACCCAAAACGATTGGCAAGTAGAATTCCCTTTTGAGTTGGCATTAAAAAACGATATAACGTCTTTATTTTCAGCTAAAACATTTAACCTTAATTATTTTTCGGACATTAATAAAGCAACAAAAAACGCTGTAGAAAAATCAAACCTTGGAAAACGGTTATTTAACGATGTAAATTTATCAAAGTCTAAAGCTATTAGTTGTGCCTCATGTCATCAAAAAGAAAAAGCATTTACAGATGGTTTAAAACAGTTTAAAGGACAAACACGAAATACGCCAACATTACATTATGCAGCCTTACAAAAAAGCTTTTTTCATGATGGAAGAGCGGGGAGTTTAGAAGGGCAAATTATTAATGTTATTAATAATGAAAACGAATTTCATTCAGATTTAAAAACGATAACAAAAGCAGTAAGTTCTAATAGCGATTATGTAAATGATTTTAATACATTATATGGAAAAATTACAGATAGAACAATTAGGCAGGCTATGGC
>NZ_JBSHNS010000077.1:0-1721 GCF_053601635.1 Pontimicrobium sp. MEBiC01747 | reverse complement strand
ATAAACATGTTGTTCCATTTAATAAATGGTCCAAAACGTCCTTTTCCTTTTTGAACAGGCAACTCTTTATATATATAAATAGGAGCGTCTGCTTTTTGCTTCTCTTTTATTAATACAATAGCTTCATCTAATTCTACTGTTAAAGGATCTTTTCCTTTAGGTAAAGAAATATAAGCTTTGCCATGTTTTACATAAGGACCAAAGCGCCCATTATTAACCACAACTTCTTCATCTTCATAGGTTCCTAGTTTTTTTGGAAGCTGGAATAAATCCATAGCTTCTTCAAAGGTAATGCTCCCTAATTGTTGGTCTGGCCCTAAACTAGCAAAAGTTGGTTTATCTTCATCATCTACAGTTCCCATTTGCACCATTGGCCCAAACTTACCTAAACGTACACTTACTCGCTTTCCTGTTTTTGGGTCTTCTCCTAATATTCGCTCACCTGATTCTCTTTCTGCATTTTCCTGAACATCTACTACTTTAGGATGAAAATCTTTATAAAAAGATTTCATTACTTTTTTCCAATCTGCTTTACCTTCTGCAATATCATCAAATTGGTCTTCTACATTTGCTGTAAAACTGTAATCTAAAATAGTCTCAAAATGATTTACTAAAAAATCGGTTACAATCATTCCAATATCAGTAGGAACAAGTTTACCCTTGTCTGACCCTACTTTTTCTGTCAATAATTTTTCATTAACAGCATTATTTTTCATTACTAATTGCGTGTAATCGCGCTCTACACCTTCAACTGTACCTTTTTCAACATATTTTCTATTTTGTATTGTTGAAATGGTTGGTGCGTATGTAGATGGACGCCCTATACCAAGCTCTTCTAATTTTTTAACAAGCGATGCTTCTGTAAAGCGATATGGCGGTCTTGTAAAACGTTGTGTTGCCGTTATATGATTATTAAGTAGTGTTTCGTTTACCTTTAACGCTGGTAACATTCCATCTTGTTCTGTATCATCATCATCGGTTCCTTCTAAATATACTTTTAAGAATCCGTCAAACTTAATAACTTCTCCATTTGCTGTAAATGTATCATTATGCGAAGCTGCACTAATTTTAACATTAGTTCTTTCTAATTGTGCTTCACTCATTTGCGATGCAATGGCACGTTTCCATATTAACTCATACAAACGTGTTTGGTCATAATCCAAACCTGCAGAATGTGCTGCAAAATTTGTTGGACGTATAGCTTCGTGAGCTTCTTGCGCTCCTTTTGCTTTCCCTTTATAGTTTCTTTCTTTACTATATTCTTTCCCGTAAGCTTTTACTATTTCTTCTTGCGCGCCTTTTCTTGCCTCATCAGATAGATTAACACTATCTGTTCTCATATAAGTAATTAAACCGGCTTCGTATAACCGTTGCGCCATAGTCATAGTTTTACTTACTGAAAAGTATAATTTCCTTGAGGCTTCTTGTTGTAAGGTAGATGTTGTAAATGGTGCCGCAGGTGCTTTTTTAGCGGGTTTTTTCTCTAACCCTTCTACTTTAAATGTCGTATTTGTGTTTGCTTCTAAAAAAGCTATTGCTTCTTCTTTTGTTTTGATAGCCTTAGGAAGCTTTGCTTTAAAAGATTGTCCAGCTTCGTTAGAAAACTCAGCATCTACTCTATAAGAGGCTTCCGTTTTAAAGTCTTGAATTTCTCGTTCTCTTTCTACAATTAATCTTACAGATACAGATTGTACTCTTCCTGCAGATAGCCCTCCTTTTAC
>NZ_JBSHNS010000076.1:0-7350 GCF_053601635.1 Pontimicrobium sp. MEBiC01747 | reverse complement strand
GTATTAAGTTGTTTATTTTTTTGCTCAAGTTTTTGTTCCAAATTAGGTAATTCATTATCGATAAACTTTGCTTTTTCTGTTATCATTTGATTATGGTAATTCACCATATTTTCAAATGATTTTTGCAATTCTCCTAATATGTCTGTTGCTTGATTATATATTTGTTCAAGTTGTGGAAGGTCAATTTCCGATTTATTTGCTTCTAAATCATTTTTTGCTTCAATTATTAATTCTTTTCTAATATTTATTTTACTTATTTCGGAACTTAATTTGTTGATTTCATATTTAATTTGATTTAGCTTGTTCAAATCAGAATCAAAATTTTCATTTAAGTTTAATTTAGACTTTTTGATATTTAATTCCTTAATATCATTTTCAATCAGAGAAAGTGTTGTTTCATACGCCGATTTTGTTTGAAATTTTTCTAAACGTTTTCTGAAATTATCTTCTTGTCTAATATTTTGAATTATCTCCTGCTTTTGATTTCCATCATTAAACTCACAACCTAAAAGGTATAGATATAACGTTTCGTATTCAGCATCAGAAGTAAATTTATCAAGTGTTTTTAAGGTATTATTAATACTTAAGTCCTTATAACGAATGTTATGTGAAATGATTTGGCGAAAACTTGGTTTTTCTGCTACTAGATTTGGAAAAAATAATTCTTTTAGTACATCTTCAAATTCCTCATCAGTATATGCTTGACCATTTATTCTTCTGATAACTGTTTTTCTTGAACTGAGGAAATTGCGTTCTATTACTACGTCATTTTCTTCTGTTGAATTTAAAGATTCGGATAAAGTAAGCACTACTAAAACTTCGTTGTCGATTAGAAAGTTTTTTACTAGAGTATATACTTCTTTTGGGTTTTCTGGGTCTTGCCAAACATTATTTTTGTTAGCTCCAAAGCAGAAGTCAATTAGTTTTAAAACAGTTGTTTTACCAATGTTATTCCCTGTAATGCTTTCTTCACTCTCATCTACGATTAAGTTAATTCCATTACGAAATGCAATTTCACGAATTACTGAGGAATTCTTAATATTTATTATTTGAAGTGATTTTAAGAACATAATTTTACTTCTCCTTTATTTAATTCAGCTACATTAATTATATAAAGCCAATCTAGGCATAAAATATAAACTGGAAATGACATTTTTTTATTTTCAATTACTTTTTGATATAAATCAATCATATCTAATTTATTGAACTCTTGTAAAGTTTTTAAAACAAGAGAAGCATTAAAATAGATGCTATTTTCTGGATGAACATTATCAGGTAGTAACATATTTGTAATCTTTAGGGTTCTCAAAAATTTTACATCTGATAAACGCATCAACAACTAAAATATCAATACACAATTCAATTTCGTCAATAGGGATATTGTTTAGATTATTGCTAATTAAAACTTTGTTTTTAATGTTTTCTATAGTATTAAAAAAGATATCATCTTTATTTTCTGTTTTTTTTAATTTTCGGTATTCCTTTTTTATCGAATTTAGAACTGAGTTACTTTTATTTGCACCTAATAAATCAAATTCTGCGTATTTTTCATCTACTTTTTTATAATAGATGCAAAATTCTTCAATCACTTCTCTAGCATCATCAAGTTCATTAAATTGAATTTTTCTTTCAATTTCAAAACTATTTGAATTGTTGTCTAAATGAGTATCATCCCATTTTTCAAGAGATAAAATATTTATTATTGTTGCTAAATTGCTATCTAATTTTACAATATCAATTTCTCCGCCTAATTCATCTTTTATAAATTCATAAAGTTCTCTTTGAGTTTTTATGTTCTCTGTGAGAATATAATTTAAAATCGTCTTTATATCGAAGATATCATTCTTAGGGTCAAAACTCACTGAATGAGGATTTGAGAATGTTTTAGTTCTTAAATCTGTTGCGTCTATTGAAATTGAAATAAACTTAAAACTATAGTCATTATATTTTTTGAAAATATCTTTCGATAAAGTAGATTCAATCTTTTGTTTAGTACAAGTAGCTGATACTTGAAAAATTATTTTGTTTTTATGGTCTATTAAATCAATAGCCTCAACATTTTGAGCGCTACTATTTAGATTAATCAGTTCATAGCCATATAATAAATTGAAAAAGTGTAGATAGAAATTTTCTGAATGTAAGTGAAGATTAAGAATATTTAATTTACCCTTTGTTTGAATGCGATGAGCAAGTGTATGAATTTTTTCATCTATGTATTCAAAATATTTGCTTCTATTCATTCAGTTTTAAGTTTTTTCAAAGATAATTATTAATTTATTCTATCATTCAATTTTGAGTTCTGTTTTTCCGCATTAGCTACAACGGTCTTGTATATGAAAAGTAGCGGGTTTTTACCCACTAACTTTTCCGTTTATGCTTGATGTTAAATTTATAAAATATATCTTTGCTTCAGACTTTAAATAGCTATTTTTTATATACGTTGTTAGCCACTGGCTTTTTTTCAATTCAGCTTTCAGTTCTATATTTCGATAAGTTTTATTTGAATGTTATTTAGTAATACTCTTTTGCAATTTTTGGCTTTAGTAGTGGTATTGAGCGAATTGCAAATGTGTATGGGATTGTGTTTGTGAATTTTAAAATAACTTAGTAGATTTGTATACTATAGTTAGCGATTAAATTAAGAATTTTATTAGAAAATGATTTTAGATAATATAAAAACGGACAATAAGGTTGATAATTCTCCAGAGGAAATAATTAAAAATTTTTCAAAATTAGAATGGAAAGATGGACTTTATGGGAAACAAAGTTGGGGACACTCATTGCATAAAATTGCACCGTATGTAGGACGTATAAAACCACCTTTTGCTCATTTTTTAATAAAATATGTTACAAAACCTGGTGATACAATTTTGGACCCTTTTTGTGGAATAGGCACAATACCTTTGGAAGGAAGTTTGTGCGGTAGAAATACTATTGGAGTTGATTTAAATCCTTATGCTATTACTGTTTCGGAAGCTAAAACACAACATAATTTAATTCTTCAAGATTTAATAGATTATGTTGAAAATTTAGATATAATTTCTAAAGGAGTTTCTATAAGAAAAATTCCAGATTGGGTAAAAGAGTATTACAATAAAAATACGCTAAAGGAAATACTATATACTTTGAATATTCTTAAAGCAGATGAACAGAAATTTATTTACGGTTGTTTAGTTGGAATTAGTCAAGGACATAGACCAGGGCATTTATCTAAGCCATGTGCTTGGACATTACCATATAAACCTAGACCTGATGATCCTGGTGAATATAGAGATGTAAAAACAAGATTAATAGCAAAAATTAAAAGGAATTATAAAGATAAAATTGAAAGCTCAGGTTCTATTAAAATCTTAAAAGAAGATTCTAGAAAGCTATCTATTGAAAATGAATCGGTTGATCATATTATATCATCTCCACCATACTATAATACTTTGGATTATGTTGGTAGTCATAGATTAAGATTGGCAATTTGTGGTGTTTATAAGGAAAATGATAAAAAGGCATTAAGGGATCAAACAATTCAAAGGTACAAGGACTATTTAGATGAAATGCGAAAGGTTATTGTTGAATTGTATAGAGTTCTAAAACCTGGAGGTTACTGTGTTTTTGTTGTTGGAGATCATTTTAAAGGAAAACTTGTTATCAATACTTCAGAAGAGTTGTCAGTACTATTTAAAGAAGTAGGTTTTACTTACTATGGAGCAGTTGAAGATCCGATTCCTGTTAATAAATCTGTGCAGAAAACCACAAAAAAAGTAAAGTTTGAAAGGATAATGCTCTTGCAAAAATAAATGGATATTAATTATACAAAATCTGGAAAAGTTTTTAATCAGCATCAATACTGGACTAAACAACCACTTGAGGCAATTGATTATTTTATTTTGAAGTATTCAAAAGAAGGAGATTTAGTATTAGACCCTTTTTGTGGTACAGGTATGACTGGTGTTTCTGGAATGAGATTAAATAGAAATGTTATTCTAAGTGATATAAGCAAAATTTGTCAGCATATATCTAAAGGTTATACCTGTGTTTATGATATTGATGAAACGATATTTAATAATGTTTTAAAAAAAGTCACAGAAGATATAGAAGAATATTATGTTACTCAATGTCCAATCTGTGAAAATAGTGGTAAAATTTTATTTTCAATAATTGAGGAAGTTTATTCTGATGAATTTGGAATTACATTAAAGCAAGGGGAATCTCTTTTTAGGAAAATCAAGCAAAACGAACCAATTAAAACTCCGAGAGGAAAAAATATAGTTTTCAATGGTTTTGAGTTAATACAGTTAGCATATAAATGTGAATGCTCTTCAACAAAACTTTATAAGAAACCAGATAAGGAAGACCTGATTAAATATAATACAAAAAACTTTGTTGAAAATGTATTACCAAATGATAATTTCTTTGGGAAAGAACCAGTAAGAAATTATAAAAAAGGAATAAAGAAGGTAAAGGATTTATATTCGAATAGAAATTTAACCGTTCTGTCACATTTAAAAAGCAGAATTGATTTAATTGAAAATAAACAAATTAAAACTCTTTTTGAGTTTGCTTTTACTTCAATATTATACAATTGCTCATTGATGAGTAGGTATCGTAAATATGAAAATACTTCAATTAAAATGGGAACATTTTACATCCCTCCAGTTATTAAGGATAATAATGTTTTAAAAAGTTTTTCTGCAAAAGTAAATAGTATTAGAAAGAGTAATATTGAATTATATGCAAAACGCCAACTTGGAACAGTTAGTATATTAGGTCAATCGGCTAGTAATCTAAAAAATATAGGGACTAGTAGTGTGGATTTTATATATACTGACCCACCATATGGAGACATTCTTAGTTATTCAGAATTAAATTTAGTTTGGGAATCATGGTTAAGTGATTTAAGTGATAATACAAACGAAATGATTATTTCTAAAGAAGTAGGCAAAACTGAAAATCATTATTTTGAATTATTTGAGAAATTTCTTGACGAGGCAAGTCGAGTGTTAAAAAAGGATAAGGTTCTTACGATTATTTTTCACCATCCAAAGATTGATTATTGGAAGAGATTGCAATTAATATTATTGAATTCGAATTTCACACCAATTATTGAAGAGTTACCTACTAGATTGGTTTCAGGAAATAAAACATCTTCCCAACATGCAACTAAAAAAAACACTCAAACTTTTCTTGCTTTTTCATTTATAAATAAAAAAGAAAACCAATTTAAGGTACCAGAAATAATTGAAGAAGATAAGTTAGTTGAAATTAAGGAAGAATTATCATCTCTAAAAATGAACGGAAGTCATTATCAGTATGATGTTTTAATTAATAAACTGTTACCAAATTATCTTATAAAATCTGAATACATGGACTTAATTAATTGATTTGTATTTCTCCATTATTAAAAGCTGTTTGAATTGCCTTTATTATGTCGTTTTGTCGATTTTGAAAAATGTTAACTGAAGCAATGTCTTCTAATGCTTTTTTAAGTTTCGGATCGTTGAATTTTAAATCATCAAAACACTTTACGTTTACTTTTGGATGGTTAAAAATATATTGAAACTCTTTTGAATTTCTTTGAGACAGTAGCTTTATTTCATTTTTTTTAAGTCTTATAAAAATCGCATAATAATCTGAATTTTTTGGACCTGAATAGATTTCAACCAAGTTTTTTCCTAACATGCCATGTCCATCTCTTTTTGTAGAAGTAGTTAAAGCAACATAGTTTTGAGTATACATTCTTGATCGACTACTTATTTTATTTCCTTTGCTGTTATATAAACTTGTAATTAATTGAATACTTCTAGCTCCATATATACTACTTCCAAGTTTAGTTTTCATCACAGAAATTATATCATCAATATTTTTTTGAAGTTCATTTTTTAAACCTTCCTTGTCCTTTACAGATTCGATAATTAATTTGCATAAGACTTGAGGTGAATAAGCATCAATAACTAAAAACCAACCTTTTTCTTTTTCTGATATTGCAATTGCTCCAGTTAAAAAACCCTTATGTATTTTTGCTGGTTTTATTTTAATATTACTGTTGACATTGGTTTGTTTTGTACCTGATTTCGAATAAGATTCACCATGCATTGGAACGAATGTAACACCAATAAATCCATTAAGAGCAACACCTGTTGAATGACTAAATCTATTTAATTGACCATCTCCAAATTGCCCTCTTTCAGTTCCAAAAGTTCCTTCTACAATTACTAGAGGTTTCCCATCATACAGCCAACCAGCATCATTTGATCCTAAAATGGCTTTTGTATTTGGGTCTTTGAAAGTTAAACCTCCATTTTCAAACAATCTGCCATCTTCGGAAGATTCATCAAATACTCTTAAAGTTAGTTTGTTTCCAAGTCCAATTTTACTTAACTCATTAAGAACTTCTAAATGAATATCTTTTAAAATATTCTTTATTCTAGTATCACTTGTGTAAGCCATTATATTAATTTAATTATTTCTAATACCGAAGTATTCATTGTGAAATCAATCAAATGAAATGATTGAATTTTATCCTTAGGTAAGCTATACTTATTAATTAGAGTTTGTATTAAAGTATTGAAATCAACATTACCCAATAAATTCAATTTTATATTTACATTAATCCAATCTTTGTCTATTTGTTGACTGTCAAGGTTCACAGTCAAAGATTTTTTACTTTCTTTACTTTTGAGAACATTTTTATCAAAATAAAATTCGCCGAAATTTTCACTTCCATTATTTTCACAATTTGGAATGATAGAGTATATTTTGTTAGCTAATTCAACATTTGAATATTTATTCATTTGTCTAATAGCTTGATCGAGAGACGATTTATCAGATTTAACTTCTCCTATGATTAAATCATAGTTGTCACTTTTAACAAAAGCAGATTCCTTTTTGATTGTCTTAAAATTTTTAATTACTGGAATTTTGTTAATTAGGATACCTTCTTTCGGTGATAGAATATTAAACTCTCTCAAAGGATTTATTATATCAGTTTTAAAAGCTGAAAAATCTGGAATTCCTCCATTTAACCTTTTGCCTTTATAAAAGTAATTTTGTTGAAACCAAGGAGTTTGATTTTCGACAATATATCCTTTGTTTATATAATACAAAGAAGTGAAATATTCGTAAATACACTCTTGACTTTGTCCAGATTTAAATAGTTTATATAAAATAAAGTCTCTTGGGTCAAAGCCAGATTGCACAAGCTCATTATATACCTTGGTGTCAATATTACTATTTAATCCTGTTGAGATTTCTTTTATTACGATGTATTTATCTCCCGAAAATATTTCAGGATAAAGACTCATAAGTTTGTCGGCAGAATTACCTTCTCTCAGAGACCTTTTAATATCTCTCTCAAAT
>NZ_JBSHNS010000075.1:0-1754 GCF_053601635.1 Pontimicrobium sp. MEBiC01747 | reverse complement strand
AAATAAGGACTTGCAGTAAAAAAGCAGAAGAATCTTATTTTTAATTGTTATTAAATACTAATTAATTAAAATTGAAAACAAGTATTGTTAATATAAATATTGTTCAGATATTTTATAAAATCAAGACTGTTAATATAGTATTCAAGGACTTTTAATAGTTTCTTTGTTTTATTACTCCCTATTTAATTTCAGCTAAAAAACTTAATCCTATGACAAAAAAGTACCTTATTATTACTACCGTTTGTATTTTACTAAACTCACTTTATGCTCAAACAATTTGCGACCCAAATACAGGTATGGCAGGTATATACCCCTGTAATAATTACGATTTCTTATCTAGAGTTCCTGTTTCCACATTAGCTACTACTGCGGGTAACCCAGAAGGTAGTGACATTTGGGGGTGGACAGATCCTTTAGATGGTAAAGAATATGCTATTGTAGCTATGAGCAACAGTACAGCTTTTGTAGATGTTTCTGACCCTGTAAACCCTATTTTTTTAGGAAGAATTGAAACTGCTGCTGGGAATAATTTTTGGAGAGATGTTAAGGTTTATAATAACTTTGCTTTTATTGTTGCAGATGGCGTGGGGCCACATGGTATGCAGGTGTTCGATTTAACAATACTTAGAAATGGTATTGATCCTGATTTAACTTACGATGGCGCTCAGGTTTTAAAGTATATAGGAGATGGAGAAATTGGAGATATTATTATTGGAAGTTGTCACAATATAGTTATTAATGAAACGGAAGCTATTGCCTATTTAGTTGGTTGTAATTCTGCAAATGGAGGCGGCCCTATTTTTATAGATATATCAGACCCAAACAATCCAACAACTTTAGGTGACTATACTAATGGCGGTTATTCTCATGATGCACAAGTAATTACTTATAACGGCCCCGATACAGACCATACAGGCAAACAAATATACATTGGTAGTAATGGAAACTCTAACAAAGTTGTTATTTTAGATGTTACAGATAAAAACAATATTATAGCTATAAATGAGTTCTCTTACCCACAAATAAGTTATGCTCATCAAGGCTGGTTTACAGACGATCAACGTTATTTTATTTTAGGAGATGAAGGAGACGAGTTAGATTTTGGTGTATCTACAAAAACTATAGTTTTTGATTTTAATGATTTAGATGCCGATTTTACCGATCAAGCATTAATAAATGTATATACAGGTCCTACAGGAGCCATAGATCATAACGGTTATGTTAAAGGAAATGAGTTCTTTTTAGCAAATTATAGTGCAGGATTGAGAGTGTTAGACGTTTCAACATTGGTGTCTCCCACAAATACAAATGCAGAAATTGGGTACTTTGACACTTACACAAATAATAATAGTGCTAGTTTTCATGGAGCCTGGAGTGTTTACCCATATTTTACAAGCGGAAATATAATTATAAGTGATATTGAGAGTGGTTTAATTATAGTAAGAAAAAGTAATAGTTTAACCACTCCTGAGTTTGAAAGCACAAATTTTACTCTATCTCCTAATCCTACCACTGTTTCAACTTTAATAAAAGCTCCAAAAAATAAAACAATAGACACTGTTTCTGTGTACAACATTTTGGGTCAAAATGTTTACACAAAAAATAATATTAATGCCAATAAATTTTACTTACCAATGGCATCGTACTCTAAAGGAATTTATTTAGTAAAAATAAACAATACGACTTCTAAAAAACTAGTATTAAAGTAAAAGTAGGGTAATCTTAATGTAAATTGTTATTATTCTAGTCTAGTT
>NZ_JBSHNS010000074.1:0-755 GCF_053601635.1 Pontimicrobium sp. MEBiC01747 | reverse complement strand
CCCTATAGATGCAGGAACAGAATCTCAAGACATAGAAAATGAGCGTTCCTTTATTCTTTTAGGAATAGGTTCTAGTTATAAAGCCTCTCAAGCAATAGAGTTTTATGGTAATATCTCACAAAATTACCGCTCAGTAACATTTAGCGATTTAAATGTCGTTAACCCATCAAACGCTGTTGATCCTAATATTGATGACGAAAAAGGTTTTACTACAGACATAGGCGTAAGAGGTAATATAAAAAAACTAATAGCTTATGATGCTAACATTTTTGGATTGTTTTATAATGATAGAATAGGACTTATCGATGCACAAATTCCTCCTGTAAATAACGTTGGAAAATTAAGAACAAATGTAGGAGATGCTCGAATTTTAGGAGTAGAATCATTAATAGATTTTAATCTTAAAAATATATTTAAAATGAATAACGATTTTAGAGCTAACTATTTTATAAATACCTCTTTTGTAACTTCAGAATACACCTCTTCTAATTTCGAAAATACCAGTACAGGTTTTGTAGCAGGTAACAAAGTAGAATTTATACCAGATGTTAATATAAAGACAGGAATTCAATTTGGGTATAAAAACCTTTTATCTAGTATTCAGTATACCTATTTAAGCTCTCAATTTACAGATGCAACAAATGCAACAAAAGACGATTTAAACAGCATTGTTGGAGAAATTCCAGCTTACGATGTTTTAGACATCTCTTTATCTTACACATATAAGCGATTTAAGTTAGAAACAGGAATTAATA
>NZ_JBSHNS010000073.1:0-4959 GCF_053601635.1 Pontimicrobium sp. MEBiC01747 | reverse complement strand
TCCTATAGATGTTGGTGTATTGTCTGTTCCTACGGCTACTTTTCCTGTGTCTGATAAGAATAAAAAGTGGTTTCCAAAGTTGGAGTTAGGCCATGGTCTCCAAAAATTTAAACCAGGCGTACCATTGGCAGCAGGAATATACTCAATACCCCATTGTCCGTTATCTGTAGTTTGTCCGTTTTCACCAAACAAAATCATTGGTCCACCAGCAAAACTAGTTCCTGTTAATCTAATAGTACCATTATGTACATGTAGCTCGCTAGTAGGGTTTTCTGTACCAATACCAACTTTATCGCTAAAATAACCTCTACCTTTAAAGTAACCACCAAAAGTACCAGCTCCGTTAATTTCATCAACACCAACTACACCAGCTGCAAAACCACCATTAGCAGAAGCACCATTCCAGGCTCCTTTTAAATGCCCATAAACACCACCTATTTGAAATTTATTTGAACCAGCTGTAGCACCTAAATCTGCAATAAATCGACCACCAAGAACATTGGCTGTAGTAGAATACGCTCTAGCTGTACTAACTGTAGATGTACCAATAACACCAAACGAACTACTACCAGCAGCCCAGTTAGAGTTGTAACCTAAATAACCTGTAGTTTCAGAATTTGTTGAGCTATATATAGAACCAGCTTTAAATTGTTGTGCTATAGTAGCGCCTTTAATACCGTTTTCTGTTCCACCATCTACATGTAACCTTACATTGGTTGCTGTAGTGCCTAATCCGTTTGCAGGAGCCGCTGTACCAATACCTACGTTAGTACCATTGTCATTTAATTGAGCGTTAGCTTGAAATGCTGTAAAAGCTACAATTGCGAGGGTTGAAAAAAGTTTACTTGTTTTCATAAGTTTTTAATGTTTTTAATTAATTCCCGACTCTATTATAAATATGGATTTTTGGGTTCCTCCATCTATTAGAGTGTTTATGAAAAAAATAATCTGTTACCCGATTTTTTTAATTAATAATTAAGAAAATATGAAATACGACAGATTGACTGATGTAAAAAGTTTTAAATCAGTAGTTAACCCGTTGCGCATTTTGGATCAAAATAGTAGCCAAATGTCAGTTCGAGTAATTTTGAGGTACGAAAAATTGTATCGAGAACAGGTTATTAATCTAAAATTCTTATTCTCGATACAAATTTTACTCATTTCAATCGTAAAATTCACTCGAATTGACAGAATTTCATCAGAATGCACAACGGGTGTAGTAATTATTTTTCTATGTAATGAAAAGGTTAAGTAGAAATATAGCGTAGGTGCTACTTGTACCAGCGTTTTTTCTTCTTTTTAGAAGCTTCACTTTTACGTCCTTTTCTGTATTTACTTCCCTTTTTATTAGAAGTATGCACTTCTTTTTTTGCATTAAGGTCTAAAGGAAAAGGATGATCGTTTACTACATCTAGTTGTAAATGAATTAATTTTTGAATTCTAGAAACATATTCTTTTTCGTCTGCAGAGCATAGCGAATATGCCGCACCTGTATTTCCAGCTCTAGCTGTTCTACCAATTCTATGTACATAGGTTTCTGGAGCGCTAGGTAAATCGAAATTAACAACAGCATCTAGACTATCTATATCTATACCACGAGCAGCAACATCTGTAGCAACTAGAATATTAGTTTCGTTCTTTTTAAAATTGTTAAGCGCCAGTTGCCTATCGGTTTGGCTTTTATCTCCATGAATACTACCTGCTTTATAGCCGTTTTTTAATAACGATTTTTCAAGTTTGTCAACTCCATATTTAGTACGCCTAAAAATAATGATTTTCCCATTTATAGTCTCACGGAGTAAATGTAAACACAACTCTATTTTTTGAGGTTTAGGAACATAGTATAATGCTTGATTTACGTTTTTTGATGTGGATGAGTTTTGAGCGACTTCTACACGTTGAGGTGCTTTTAATATAGTAGTGGCTAATTGCTCTACTTTATAAGGTATTGTAGCCGAAAATAGTAATGTTTGTTTGGTAGAAGGGCATAAACGTTCAATTTTTTTAACATCGTCTATAAAGCCCATATCTAGCATTAAATCGGCTTCATCTAAAACTAATGTTTCAATATAATCTAAATTTATAAAATCTTGTTTATGTAAATCTAACAATCTACCTGGTGTTGCAATTAAAATATCGACACCATTTTTTAAAGTTTCTTTTTGAGGTTCTATAGATGCACCTCCAAAAAGAACAGCAGTAACTAATTTTGTATGCGTACTATAAGCTTTAAAATTAGCTTCAATTTGAATTGCTAATTCTCGTGTAGGGCTTACTATTAAAGCTCTTATCTTTTTACTTTTTTTAGGTGTATCTTGCCTATCAAACAACAGTTGTAGAATTGGAAGCGCAAAAGCTGCTGTTTTTCCTGTTCCTGTTTGTGCAGAAACAATGATGTCTTTTTTATTTAAAACTAAGGGAATTGTTTTCTCTTGAACCAAAGTAGGAGAGTCATAACCTTTCTCTGCAATAGCTCTTAAAATGGGTTTGTTCAGTTTTAAATCTTTAAATGACATAAGTGTATAATTTAATGCAAAGATAGCCCAAAACTAGTAGTTTTATTTTAATAAATGCATTAATAGAAAAAAGCCTACAGAAAGCTGTCTTCTGTAGGCCAAACTCAATCATAAAATACACAACATGATCTTGTTTAATAATGTGTGTTATTCTGAGCAAGTTTCACTATAAGTTAATACATAATTAAACCCATTACTATGAGAGAATTGTACTTGGTATGGCGCATTTAAATCTGCATAATAAATATTACCATCTTTTACTTTTTGTTTTAAACGCTTTTTTCCACTTTGGTTTACACTTGGTAAAACAGATGCGACATTAGTTGGTGTACAAGTATTTCCTGTTTGTAGATATACAGTACCAGAAGAAGAAATTGTTTTAGTTCCTGTTTTTCTGTAGCGCATTACGTTTTTAAATTTTGTTTTTCCTCCAAAGATGCTAGCTTGCTTTTTTATTTTCATCTTTAATCGTACCTTTTTACCAGAGTAATTAACCTTATACTTAGCACTTAATGTGCGTCTTTTACAAACATCGAATACTGTAACTGGGTTTGGAGATAATACGACTGTTTTACATAAACCTTCAATTTTTTGAATCGTAGCAGTAATGGTATAAGTGTTAGTACCACATGGTACACCATAAGCATGAGTTACACTATTAGAACCATTAACAGTAGTTGTTGTAGAGTCTCCAAAATTCCAAACAATTTCGTAACCAGATAAACCTTCTAAACCTTCAATAGTATAAACCCATTCGCCGTTTGCAGCATTAATACTTTGCATAGACATAGAGATAGGGCAAGCTAAATCTATACTTACAGAATCTGTGTCTGAACAGCTATTACCACTTAAAGGTGCTACAGAACCTAATAATCTAGCGTTAAGTATTGGAGCCGTAGTAGCAGAACTATAATCTACTAAAATTTGAACCCACTCACCAGGATAAGCAAACCCATCTGCACCACCTGTTGCCGTTGTCCAATCTATACCAATAAGTGTTGGGATAGACGCATTTGTAATATCAATACTATCATAATCACTTAAATTATCTATTAACATGCTGTATAACGGATTACTTCCTGCTGGAGCAATTGAAGATGCATCGAATCTAATTTCTATAGTTTGGTTAATAGGGTCATGAGCAAGAATATCGTGAGCTATATTGGCTACAAACCCGCAATCTGCACCGCTTTTTTCTGTACGTGGGTTGTCATTATCAAATTTACCTCCAGCTTCGCTAATACTTTCAAAATCGTATCTTGGGTCTCCGCAGATATCTATATCTTCTACACCAGCTTCGTTTCTGTAAAAATCCATACTACCATTATTAGTAGCATTTCCGCTTTTTACCAAGTCGTTAAAATGTAATAACACATCGAAAGCAAAACAACCTTTACCTTTAAACGGTATACGGTGTGCTACACAGCCATCGCTAAAAACGTATAAATAACCTCCAATAATTACCATACCATCCTCATTTAACATGGCTGCGAATACATCATCAGATGTGTAATCGAAAGCATCAAAAGATGGATCGTTAGGAATAACCCCATCATCCATATCTTGTTCTTTTTGTCTTAAAGAGTATAGGCCTTCGGCTTGTTCAAAATCTATTAATGTTTGCTCATCTTCTCCAGAGGCTTGATATTGGTTATATAAGTTTGTATGCACATTTTGAATATGACCTAAATCTGCAAATTTTAAAATGGTTTTTCCACATAATGAGGTCCCAACTTGTCCTTTACTAAACGTCGATGGGTTTTTTGTGCTTTCTTCTACAAAGTCATCTGCTTGTTTACATCCTACTAAAGCGAATAGACTTAACATAAAGCAAAATGCTATTTTGTTTTTAATTGACATGATTTTTTGTTTTTTAATTATTGCTTACTCTTACGCTTTTCAGCTTACGCGATTTTAATTTAAGGGATGATTCTAGATCTAGAAATCGATTTTTTTAATGACTGTCTATGTAGGTGTTACTCTATTTTAGATTCTGTTACCCGCTTTTTTTTATTTTGTAAAAAAAAATGATTTTTTAAGAAGTGTATTGGTGAACTTTTATTGGGTTAACTATGTTGTTTTAAAGGCATAATTAATACTTTCTGTATTATAGATGTTGAGGTTTATCTATTCTATAAAATTATAATAAATTGTAGTTTTTACCTTTTGTTATAAACTGTTTAAAATAAAAATGTAGAGGCTAGTTATAGTTTTTGTGACTATACTATCTGTCTATATAGACTGTATATTTTTTAGGAATCTAGAATTTTGCAGTAGGTAAGGTGTATTTTATTTATGTTTTTTCCAATACCGTTTTCCATAGCTACAAAATATTTCTTCTTCTGCCTGTATTTTACGAGTAGCTATTATACAAACATTATTATTATCGTCTAAGGTAATCTTGGAATTGTTCTTAAAGTTAGCGTTAGAGGCCCCTTTAGCA
>NZ_JBSHNS010000072.1:0-11996 GCF_053601635.1 Pontimicrobium sp. MEBiC01747 | reverse complement strand
AGAGTAAGACCATCTTCTGGAACAAGAGTTCGTCCAAGTTCTTCTGGAACAAGAGTAAGACCGTCTTCTGGCACAAGAGTTCGCCCAAGTTCTTCTGGAACTAGAGTAAGACCATCTTCTGGTACAAGAGTTCGCCCAAGTTCTTCTGGCACTAGAGTAAGGCCGTCTTCTGGTACAAGAACGCAAAGATCTAGCAGATCTTTTAGCGCTCCAAGAAGTTCAAGTTCTTCTAGAGCTACCAGAGGAGGAAGCTCAAGAAGAAGAAACTAGAATTCAAAAAAAAAAATTACACGATTAAGACATTAAATTAATTATATGAAAAAGTTAATATTACTATTCATAGGTATCTTATCTATGCCTATAATTAGCGCTCAAGACATTAATGACGCATTAAGATATAGTAACGGAGACATACAGGGAACGGCACGATATCGTGCATTAAGCGGAGCATTTAACTCATTGGGAGGTGATTTAAGTGCTATAAGCTTAAACCCTGCTGGCTCCGCTATATTTACTAATAGTTACGCATCAGTTTCTCTGTCTAGCTACAATAATGATAATGAGACTTCTTTTTTTAACGGAAGAAACAATTCTTCAAACTCAGATATTTCCCTACAACAAGGAGGAGCTGTTTTTGTTTTTAAAAATTATAAAGAAGATTCAAATTGGAAAAAAGTAACATTAGGCATTGCCTATGATAATACAAAAAACTATAATGACGATTGGTTTAGTTCAGGCACAAATACAACATCTATAGATCGTTACTTTTTAAATAACGCTCAAGGCCTAAGACTAGATCAAATCTCTGCATTACCAGGAGAAAACACATCAGATGCTTATGCTGGTATTGGAAGCGCTTATGGTTATGTAAACCAACAAGCCTATTTAGGATATGACTCTTTTATATTAGAACCTGAAACATTAGATGACGATAACACGGTTTACAACTCCAATATTGCCGCAGGAAATTTTAATCAAGAATACAGTTATGCCGCTACAGGTTACAATGGAAAAATAGCCTTTAATCTAGGAGCACAGTATACAGATAACTTATACTTAGGTTTAAACTTAAATTCTCATTTTTTAAATTATGAGCGTACTACCTTTTTATATGAAGAAAATGCTAATGCTGGATCTGTTGTCACCCAAGTAGGTTTTGAAAACAACTTATCTACTATTGGTAGAGGATTTTCGTTTCAGTTAGGAGGTATATATAAAGTATCTAATGCTTTACGTTTAGGGCTATCTTACGATTCACCAACATGGTTAAGCATAGAAGAAGAAACTACACAATATATAGAAACTTTAAGAACAGAAGGAGGTTCAGATGTTTTACAAATTGTAGATCCACAAATTATTAATATTTTCCCTAGATATAGACTACAAGCTCCAGGAAAAATAACAGCAAGTTTTGCCTATATTTTTGGACAACAAGGTTTAATTAGTTTTGATTATTCTCGTAAAGATTACAGCAACACTAAATTTAAACCAACGTCTGACACTTATTTTGCTTCCCAGAACGCTATTATTAGTAATAACTTGCAAGCCGCAGCAACTTATAAAGTTGGTGGAGAATACAAAATAAAAAACTTTAGCTTAAGAGGTGGATATCGTTTTGAAGAAAGCCCATATAAAAACGAAACCACTATTGGTGATTTAACTGGCTATTCTTTAGGCTTAGGGTATAATTTTGGCAACACTAGATTAGATTTAACCTACGATCAAGCTAAACGCTCTACAAATTACCAACTGTATAACACAGGACTTACTGATGCTACAACTATAGATAATATAAACTCTAACATTACTTTATCTCTAGGGTTTAGATTATAAAAAACATAAAATACAAGTACAAGCAAAAGACTATAACAAAAACTGTTATGGTCTTTTTTTTGTCTTTACAAATAGTACTAGCTTATATTTGTGTATACAGAACTTAAAACTATAACTATGAAGCTCATATTAAGTTTAATATTATTCTCTAGTCTATCTTATGCCCAAAACAACAATTGGGCTAAATTAAAAAAATCTGCACACGCCATAGGTTTCTGTATTTATAATATTAATGAGGCTTATTGCAATGAACATAAAGCCATTTTAAATAAACACGAAGGAGAGGAAGATGAAGAAGTTCATTATTTTTTAATGAAAGAAAAATGGGCTAAAAAGAGAATAACAGATTGGGCTCAACAGCAAAAAAGCCACGCAAAAACACATATATTACTCTTCGATATTAATCAAGGCTTCAAGTATAAAAATAAATTGAATAACAAAAAGACCAATAATAGATTTTATATTATTGACTTAAAAGATCAATTAATTTTAAAAATAGGTTACAAAAAATATAACATAACGATTTCTAATAATAAACCTAACATACTGGAAAACTCATTGTGGCGAGAGTTTATGTCTGGGCGATTAGGACTTCTAAAAAAAAGAATAGAGTTTAATGCATTTTCTAAATCGAAACCAAACAGGCATTTAAAAAAATTTAAAAAACATTTTATATCCTACAGAACTAATCTATTAAAACAATAACAGAAAACACTTTTTCTATAAAAAAAGGTTAGAGAAATTCTATAAACTATTATCATAGGTGTATTGTAAATACTAATATATCGCTAAAATATTTTCTGAAGAAGAA
The DNA here is from genome assembly GCF_053601635.1 of Pontimicrobium sp. MEBiC01747. NCBI lineage: Bacteria > Pseudomonadati > Bacteroidota > Flavobacteriia > Flavobacteriales > Flavobacteriaceae > Pontimicrobium > Pontimicrobium sp. MEBiC01747. Next base: position 9,352 of record NZ_JBSHNS010000072.1, on the reverse strand, counting down.
GTATCCTCTTACCCCTATTCTAAGCTCAAATTGGACTATTTTATTATAACAGAGTATTAAAAATATACACTTCCAATTAAATAACATCACGCAGAAACTTTACACAACATTTATAATTTTAAAATTATATATGCTCGTCTTTCTCTTAGCTCTTCTAATACTTAAAAAAAACAGTAACCACATATAACAAATAACTACTTAAATCAAATTTACTTTTTATTAAATAGCAAACTCTTTTTACAAGAGCTAACAAGCAAATAATTGTTTCCTCTTACACTATAAATAAAGTTATAACATGCAGTAATACTTCTCTAAAAACAAAGTCAACTTCTAAAATTGACACTGTTAACAGGAAAATAAAGCAATAACCTTTAAACAATAGTTAATTTTATAATACCATTTAGTTTTTTATTAATTCAAAACAACACTCCTGTTACACTTTATTCTTTTTTATCTTTTGGAAACCATAAAAAAACTTATAAAACTTAATTTAAAGCACTTTTTAAGCGTTTTAAGCCAGTTTTAAGAAATTAACAATTGTTAATAAAAAGAGACTAAACCACTTAAAAAGCTTAAAAAAGCTATTTTAAAATTGTATATTTGTTTGTACTCGAAAGGATGCATTAATTGCATCTTTTTATGTGTAAAAGCAAAAAATAAACTAATACATAATAATATTTATGAGCGAAGAAAATAAGCCTCAATATTCGGCGGATAGTATTCAGGCCTTAGAAGGAATGGAACACGTACGTATGCGTCCATCCATGTATATTGGAGATGTAGGTGTAAGAGGTTTACACCATTTAGTATACGAGGTAGTAGACAACTCTATAGATGAAGCATTAGCAGGACACTGTAACAATATAACTGTAACCATAAACGAAGACAACTCGATTACCACAGAAGATGATGGTCGTGGTATTCCTGTAGGATTACATAAAAAAGAAGGCGTTTCTGCACTAGAAGTTGTAATGACAAAAATTGGTGCTGGTGGTAAATTCGATAAAGATTCGTATAAAGTATCTGGAGGACTACATGGTGTTGGTGTAAGTTGTGTTAACGCACTGTCCGATCACTTAAAAGCAACTGTACACAGAGAGGGTAAAATATGGGAGCAAGAATACGAAAGAGGGAAAGCACTATACCCAGTTAAAGCAACAGGAGATTCTGATAAAACAGGAACTATTGTAACTTTTAAACCAGATGCGACAATATTTACACAAACATTAGAATACAACTATGATACTCTTGCAAGTAGAATGCGTGAATTAGCATACCTAAATAAAGGTATTACAGTTCATTTAGTTGATAAAAGAAATAAAAAAGAAGATGGTTCTTTTGAAGGTGAAACGTTTCACTCTGAAGAAGGACTTAAAGAATTTATTACATTCTTAGATGCGACAAGAGAACCTTTAATGAAGGACGTTATTGCTTTTGAAGGTGAGAAAAACGGTGTTCCTGTAGAAGTTGCCATGATTTATAATACATCGTACGCAGAGAACTTACACTCTTATGTAAATAACATTAACACGCACGAAGGAGGAACACACCTTTCTGGATTCCGCCGTGGATTAACGCATACATTAAAGAAGTTTGCAGATGGCTCTGGAATGTTAGATAAATTAAAGTTTGACATCTCTGGAGATGATTTCCGTGAAGGATTAACAGCTATTGTATCTGTAAAAGTTGCAGAACCACAATTTGAAGGACAAACTAAAACAAAATTAGGAAACAGAGAAGTTTCTGCATCTGTAAGCCAAGCCGTTTCAGAAATGCTAACGGATTATTTAGAAGAACATCCAGACGATGCAAAAACCATTGTACAAAAAGTAATACTTGCTGCTCAAGCCAGACACGCTGCTCAAAAAGCACGCGAAATGGTACAACGTAAAACAGTAATGAGTATTGGTGGTTTACCTGGAAAATTATCTGATTGCTCAGAACAAGATCCAGAAAAATGCGAAGTATACCTAGTAGAGGGTGATTCGGCAGGAGGAACTGCAAAACAAGGACGAGATAGAGCTTTTCAAGCCATTTTACCATTACGTGGTAAAATTTTAAATGTTGAAAAAGCTATGACTCATAAAGTTTTTGAAAATGAAGAAATTAAAAACATTTTCACAGCCTTAGGAGTTACCATAGGAACAGAAGAAGACAGTAAAGCCTTAAACCTATCTAAATTAAGGTACCATAAAATTGTAATTATGTGTGATGCCGATATTGATGGAAGTCACATTGAGACACTAATTTTAACATTCTTCTTCCGTTACATGAAAGAATTAATTGAAAACGGACATATTTATATTGCTACACCACCTTTATATTTAATTAAACGTGGAGCAAAAAAGAGATATGCGTGGAACGATGAAGAACGTGCAGAAATTGTTTCTGAATTTGGAGAAGGCTCTAAAATTCAACGATACAAGGGTCTTGGTGAGATGAATGCAGAACAATTATGGGATACCACAATGAACCCAGAATTTAGAACATTACGTCAAATACACATTGATAATGGTGTAGAAGCCGATCGTGTATTTTCTATGCTAATGGGAGATGAAGTACCACCACGTAGAGACTTTATAGAAAAGAATGCAATTTATGCTAACATTGATGCATAAATTAATTTTTGTAATATTTTTATTGCCTGCAATAACACTAAGTCAAAATCAAGATTTAGACAATGTTGCAGGCGATTTAATATTCCTTACTGGCAATTATGTAGCACCCGCTGCACAAGCAACAACATACCAATCATCAGGAGGTTGGTACACTACTGCAAAGAAAAAGACACTTTGGGATTTAGAAATATCACTTCAAGCCAACGTATTATTTATCCCAAATAGCAAGCAAAACATTTTAGTAGAAGAATCTAATCTTACAAATTTAACTATTAAAGGAACCGAAACAACAACACACATCCCTTCTGCATTAGGCGGAAAAAGCAATGTTGTTTTTGAAGGCGTTATAAATGACAATACTTTTGAATTTGATGCTCCAGAAGGTTTAGACCAATCTTATGTTAATCATTACCAAGTTCAAGCGGGGCTAGGCTTATGGAAAGGCACAACTTTAATAAGTAGATATTCCCCAAAAATTAAAATAAATAAAACTCATTATCAAGTTTTTGGATTCGGATTACAACACAATATCTCTCAATGGGTACCTACATTAAAAGAATCATCATTTAATTTAGCAGGGCTAGTATCTTACTCAAATTATAATGTTAGTGACGAGTTTACTCCAGCTAATCTTGTTTTAGGAACTATAAATGCTATTAATGTAGAAGGAGAATCTTTACAATTTAATGTTTTAGCTTCCAAAAAAATAAAATCATTCGATATCTCTGCTGCTCTTGGTGTAAATATTAGCACTTTTACATACGAAATTGGAGGAAATGGAGAACTATTACTCTCCGTTTTAAATCAGGCATTAACAACCTTAGAGGACAATAAAACAAATTTTAAGGCAGATTTAGGAGTTAATTACAATTTAAACAACCTTTCCATAAATTCAATGCTAACTATTGGAGTTTATGCAAATGTTCTTTTTGGAATTAACTATAATTTAAACATCTAAAAAAATATAATACCACTGTAATAAGTTGAGTATTAAAAATTAGAAGATTTATTAAATAGTAAATTATTAGAAAGCGTAAGGATAAAACCTTACGCTTTTCAGTTTAAAAATGATAAATAATCACTACTTTTGCGATCATTAAAAACAATTACAATTAAAAGAAATAATATGAAAGTAACAGTAGTTGGAGCTGGAGCAGTAGGCGCAAGTTGCGCAGAATATATTGCTATAAAAAACTTCGCTTCAGAAGTAGTAATACTAGATATTAAAGAAGGTTTTGCAGAAGGTAAAGCTATGGATTTAATGCAAACAGCTTCTTTAAACGGTTTTGATACTAAAATTACAGGAAGCACAAGCGATTATACTAAAACAGCAAATAGTGATATTTGTGTAATTACTTCTGGTATTCCAAGAAAGCCAGGAATGACGCGTGAAGAATTAATAGGTATTAACGCTGGTATTGTAAAAATGGTATCTGCTAGTTTAATAGAGCATTCTCCAAATACAATAATCATTGTAGTAAGTAACCCAATGGATACAATGACCTATTTAGTACATAAAACTACTGGATTACCTAAGCATAGAATTATAGGAATGGGTGGAGCTTTAGATTCTGCACGTTTTAAATACAGATTAGCAGAAGCTTTAGAAGCACCAATAAGCGATGTAGACGGAATGGTTATTGGTGGACATAGCGATAAAGGCATGGTACCATTAACTGCTCATGCAACAAGAAACAGTGTAAAAGTATCAGAATTTTTATCTGAAGAGCGTTTAGAACAAGTAAAACAAGACACTAAAGTTGGTGGAGCAACATTAACTAAGTTATTAGGAACATCTGCTTGGTATGCACCAGGTGCCGCTGTTTCAGGATTAGTACAAGCTATTGCTTGCGACCAAAAGAAAATGTACCCTTGTTCTGCCTTATTAGAAGGAGAATATGGTTTAAATGACTTATGTATAGGAGTTCCTGTTATTTTAGGAGCAAATGGAATTGAAAAAATAGTTGAAATAGAATTAAGTGATGCAGAAAAAGCGCATTTAACAGAAAGTGCTGAAGGCGTTAATAAAACTAACGGATTATTAGAGCTATAATAAACACTCTAATTTCAAATAACAAAACCTCACTAGTCCTTACTTGTGAGGTTTTTATTTAAAAAAATAATTTATAATGTAACATTTTTAAAACTAGAAAGACTTACATTGTATGCGATTAATAAAAACAAATAAAATGAAAAAAGTATTTACATTACTAGCACTATCATTAACAGTTATGGTATCTGCTCAAAAAAAGATAACTGAAGGTGTTATTGTTTCTAAACAAACAATGTCTAGCGATAATGAGCAAGTTAAAGCTCAATTAGAAATGATGGGAGCTATGGAAACGACCACTTACTTTAAAAATGATAAAACAAGATCTGAGTTATCTAACCCTATGTCGGGAGATGTTGTAACAGTATCAAACGCTGAGAGTGTATTAGTATTAATGGATAATCCAATGCTAGGAAAAAAATACATGTTACAAAATGTAAAAGAAGCCGAAAAACAAGTACAAGATATACAAGTTACTCCTGGTACAGAAACCAAAACTATTTTAGGTTACGAATGTAAACAATATACAGTAGTTTTAAAACAAGATGCTGGAAACGTAGAAATGGAAATGTACACTACAGAAGATATCCCAGCTAGATCTCAACAAACTTCAATGGTAGCTGAAAAAGTTAAAGGGTTTCCTTTATATGTTGTGATGAAAATGAGCCAAATGGGCACAAACATGGTTATAACAACAGAAGTTACAGACATAAAAAAAGAGACTGTAGCAGATGATAAATTTAACATGACACCTCCAGAAGGTTATGAAAAAAAGGATGGTCAATAAGAAGCACCTTCATTTGAATAAAAAAAAGAGCAACGATAATGTTGCTCTTTTTTAGTTATATCCTTAAAACACCCTTTACATTTTAGCTTTTTAACACTCAATAATTTATAAATAATATAATTACTTAAAGACTATAGAAATACAGTCTTTATTTTTATATTTGGCGCATGAAAGCAAAATGGTATGTTAGTGCTTTAATTATAATCTTTACCCTACTTGGGGTACACAAAGAGCATATAACAATGCCAAATCAGCAGATTGTTTTACAATTTACTGATATTAAAACAGCATCTAGCGAGGTTGAAAAAACCTTAACTCTTGTTACCAAGCAGCTACAAGCCCTAGGAATTAATAACATTCAAGTAGAAGAACAAGGAAATAAACAGCTTAAAATCACATACTATAGCGATACAGATTCAAAAAGTATAAAGCAACTCCTTTCAAAAAACATCAGTTTAGATGTTAATCAATCAACTACAACATATAAGTATAAACAAGAATCTTCAAATACACCTAATAAAGATACTTCAAAAAACTACGATTTAGATGTATTTGATATTCAAAATGCTTCAGATGTTACTTCAGATTTAAGTAACAAATATGCATTTGAGCTTAAACAAGAATACGATCGTTCTTCAACACCTAACTTCAACACCTATATACCTGAAGTTTTAGTAGATGAAAAAAATCAACTTACAAAAGTTGCTTTAAAAATAAATAAAGCTATTGCAATAGCAATAGATAATACTTCACATAACATTCCAGAAGTTAGAGCTGGACCATCTTTTATATAAGTAATTCCCTCAATCAAAAAATTAAGGAAACAATTTCTTGATAAAATAATAGCTAAATAAAAGCTATAGAAATCACATATAAAAAAACATAAATAGTCAACTAAATTTGTTGACACAAACATTAGAAAAATGCAAAACAAAGGATTAATAAAACTCTTTGCACTTTTATTTGGATTGGTAAGTATTTACCAATTGTCTTTCACTTTTAAAAATAATTCTATAGAAAGTGAAGCAAACCAAGTTGCAGAAAGTAAATTCGACGCTTCAGTAGAAGGTAGGAAAAAGAAAGTGAGTACCTATGAAGCTAAATATCTAGACTCTTTAGTTAATGATACTACAAAAGTATATTTAGGTAACACATACTCTGAAGTTAAGAGTAAATCTATGAAACTAGGTCTTGACCTTAAAGGAGGTCTAGAAGCTATTTTACAAGTATCTGTAAAAGATATCTTAATTGGTTTAGCTAACAATAGCCAAGACCCAACATTTAGAAAAGCTTTAGAAGACGCAGACGAGCTTCAAAAAAATGGACAAAACGATTATAAAGATGATTTTTATGCCGCTTTTGATGCCATTAAAGGAGACAAAACATTAGCTTCACCAGATATTTTTGCAACACGTTCTTTAGAAGACGAAATTCAAATAGGAACATCAGATGATGAAGTAAAAACAATTCTTTCAAGAAAAATAGACGAATCTATAAACTCTGCATTACAAGTACTACGTACTCGTATTGATCAATTTGGTGTAGCCTCTCCAAACATTCAACGTTTAGGTACATCTGGTCGTATTTTAGTGGAATTACCTGGTGTAAAAGATGTAGAACGTGCTAAGGAATTAATAACTAGTACTGCTGAGTTAGAATTCTGGGATGCCTATAAAGGTGCTCAATTTTACAAATACTTTGAAGATGTAAATACATTATTAAAAAATAAGTTAGAAGCTAATACAGCATCAGAGACCGAAAATGCAACCGCTCAAACAGATTCAACTCAAACAAAAGAGGAAGATGATATTATTGGTGATTTAACAGGAGAAGAAGACACTACTAAAAAAGCAATTAACCCTTTATTCGATTTAGTTAAAGCGCCAGGCTACCAAAATGGACCAATTGTATATAGTTTTGACATAAAAGACAAAGCAAAAGTACTTGAAATGATTGATAGTAGAGAAGCTAGAGCTCTATTACCTGCTGAACTTAAAAATGTAAAATTTGTATTTGGTAAACCAAGAAAAGATAGCGAATTAACAGAGTTATACGTACTTAAAGGTACTAGAGATGGTGTCCCACCATTAAGCGGAGGTGTTGTAGATGATGCTCGTCAATCATTCAACCAAGTTAACAAGCCAGTGGTAAACATGCAAATGAACCCTAAAGGTGCTAGAATATGGGAACAAATGACAAAACAAGCTAATCTTCAAGATAGCCAAATTGCAATTGTTTTAGACAATATAGTATATTCTGCACCAGGTGTAAATACTGTTGGAGGAATTCCTGGAGGTAACTCTGAAATAGCAGGAGATTTCACACTTAATGAAGCTACCGATTTAGCAAATGTATTACGTGCTGGTAAATTACCTGCTAAAGCAGAAATTATTCAATCTGATGAGATTGGACCAACATTAGGTAAAGAAGCAATTGAAAGCGGAACAATGTCATTTATAATAGCATTAGTATTAGTACTATTATGGATGGTATTCTATTATGGTAAAGCAGGTTTATATGCAGATATAGCTATGTTATTAAATATTCTATTAATCTTTGGTATTTTAGCTAGTGAAGTTGTTTTAACATTACCTGGTATTGCTGGTATTGTATTAACAATTGGTATGTCTGTAGATGCCAATGTGCTTATTTTTGAACGTATTAGAGAAGAGCTAACTAAAGGAAAAGATCAAAAAACAGCAATTAAAGATGGGTTTAGTAATGCATTGTCTTCTATTTTAGATGCGAATATAACAACAGGTTTAACGGCTTTAATATTATTTATTTTTGGAACTGGACCGATTAAAGGTTTTGCTACCACATTATTAGTAGGTATCCTTACTTCATTATTCACAGCTATATTTATTACTAGGTTATTAATAGATTGGTATGCTGAAAAAGGAGGAAAACTAGATTTCTCTACAGGAATAACTAAAAACTTATTTAGAGGTATAGATGTAGCGTTTCTTAAAAAACGTAAAGTGGCATATATTATCTCTGGAGCATTCATCTTATTTAGCTTAGGATCTTTATTCACTAATGGATTGGACCAAGGTGTAGATTTTGTTGGAGGTAGAACATACCAAGTTCGTTTTGAACAAGATGTTAATGCAGCCGAAATCACAGATATTTTAGCTAGTCCTGAAGTATTTGAAAGTGCTCAAGCTAAAACATTTGGAGGATCTAACCAGTTAAAAATTACAACTAAGTATAAAATTGATGAAGCTTCAGAAGAAGTTGATGAAGAAATTAGACAGAAGCTACATACTGCATTACAACCTTACTTAAATGGAATGGATTATGCTAGTTTTACTGATAATTCTGAAAAAGATGCAGGATTAATGAAGTACTATAAAGTAAGTCCAACAATTGCAGATGATATTAAATCTGCATCATTCTGGGCTGTATTAGGTTCTTTAGTAGTCGTTTTCCTTTATATTTTATTCCGTTTTAAAAGATGGCAATTCTCTTTAGGAGCTGTAGCTGCTGTATTCCATGATGTATTAATTGTTTTAGGTGTATTCTCTTTATTATATAAAGTAATGCCTTTCTCAATGGAAATTAATCAAGCATTTATAGCCGCAATATTAACAGTAATTGGATACTCATTAAATGATACGGTGGTAGTATTTGATAGAATTCGTGAATTCTTCAATGAACACTCAGATTGGCCTTTTAATAAAGTTATTGACAAATCATTAAGCAGTACTTTAAGTAGAACATTAAATACATCTTTAACAACATTAGTAGTATTATTAGCAATCTTTATTTTTGGTGGAGATTCTATTAGAGGATTTATGTTTGCCTTAATTATTGGTGTAGTAGTAGGAACATACTCTTCATTATTTATTGCAACTCCAATCATGTACGATACTGTTAAGAGAGGTGATGCTACCG
>NZ_JBSHNS010000071.1:0-929 GCF_053601635.1 Pontimicrobium sp. MEBiC01747 | reverse complement strand
GGACTAGAGCAAGATAAATTACGTGCTGAGTATGAGGAAATAATGAAAACAATAATTGACTTAAAAGATATTCTAGACAAGAAAGAACGTCGAATGAATATTATTAAGGACGAACTTGTAGTTGTTAAAGATAAATATGGTGATGAGCGTCGTTCTACTATTGAATATGCAGGCGGAGATTTAAGTATTGAAGATATGATTCCTGATGAGAAAGTTGTTATAACTATATCTCATGCGGGTTATATTAAACGTACCTCGCTTACAGAATATAAAACACAAAATAGAGGAGGTGTAGGGCAAAAAGCTTCAACAACCCGTAATGAAGATTTCTTAGAACATTTATTTGTTGGTACGAACCATCAATACATGTTGTTCTTTACACAAAAGGGTAAATGTTTCTGGATGCGTGTTTACGAAATACCAGAAGGTAGTAAAACATCTAAAGGTAGAGCAATCCAAAACCTAATTAATATTGAGCAAGATGATAAAGTAATGGCTTTTATTTGTACTCAAGATTTAAAAGATGAAGATTACATTAATAATCATTATGTAATTATGGCTACTAAAAATGGTCAAGTTAAGAAAACATCTTTAGAACAATATTCTAGACCAAGAACTAATGGTATTAATGCTATTACTATTAAGGAAGATGATGTACTATTAGAAGCAAAGTTAACAACAGGAGAGAGCCAAGTCATGTTAGCCTTAAAATCTGGTAAAGCTATTCGTTTTGAAGAAGCAAAAACGAGACCTATGGGCCGTGGGGCTTCTGGAGTTCGTGGTATAACATTACAGCATGATAAAGATGAAGTAATAGGAATGATCGCTGTAGACGATATGGACAGTAATGTTTTAGTTGTTTCCGAAAACGGTTACGGTAAACGCTCTAGTCTAGAAGATTATCGAGTTACTAACCGAGGAGGTAAAGG
>NZ_JBSHNS010000070.1:0-1407 GCF_053601635.1 Pontimicrobium sp. MEBiC01747 | reverse complement strand
ATGATAACGTTTACAGATCAAGTAACAAATTTGTTTAAGCACGGTTTTAAACGTTCTCGACCATGCCACGAGCCTGGTGTAGCAGAAGCAATGCGTTTAGTAAAATCGTGGTGTGGTGGGCAATATGGATATTTTTCTGGGCATGCTTCTAACTCTATGGCAGTTGCCGTTTTTACTGGGTTAATGTTGCGAGAAAAGTATAAATATTTAGTTTTTATATTACTTTTTTGGGCATTTGCAATGGCATACAGTCGTGTATACATTGGCGTACATTACCCTTTAGATATTGTTAGTGGAATGTTATTTGGAGCTTTGTCAGGTTTTGGGTTTTATAAGTTAGATAAGTATTTACAGCGTCGTTTTACGTTACAATAATTATTGTTTTTTTGAAACAATGTAATACGTGCTAAATAAACGTTTGTTATACTGTTTACTATCCTTTTTTGCAAAATTTAAATCGTAAGTAGTAATTTCTTTAACATCAAAATTAGTATTTAAAATAGTTTTTTGCTTATCGGTCATATCGTTAACTAAAAGGCCAAACTCACTATCGGTAGGAAAAATATATTCCTTATTCTTTATAGGAATTTGTTTAATAATACCACCGTAATTCCAAATAGTTTCTGGAGCAATATAGTTATAAGCGTATAATTTAATACCGCGCATTTCATTTTCGGCTCTTAAATCGGAGATAGGTTTGTAAGCATCACTTTTTAAAGCTTCAATTAGTGGTAAACCAAAAACAAATACAGATGCAAAAAAGAATACTGTTAATAGGAAAACATTTTTAATTTGTTTTTTTAGTAATTGAATTATAAGGTAAACTCCAGTTACAGGGAATACAATAGCAGCTAATATAAACCAAGGATTTTGCAGTTCTATATTTAAAGCAAAAAATAAAACAAAAGGTAAGGCAATGGCTATTGTAGCAATAAGACCAAAATTGAAATAAACAGGAATAGTTTCTCGTTTATCTTTTAAGGTTATAAATTTCCTAAATAAATACTCGATATAAAAACCAATATTAAAAGCCAAAGGTATAAGTACAGGCATTAGATAACGTGATTTTTTTTCTGGGATAATAGAGAGTAATATTACTGCAAAAATGGTCCATAAAAAACTAAATTTGTAGGCTTTGTAATGAGATACTCTTGTTTTTAGATAAGGATACAGTAAACTTATAACAGCAGGAATAGTCCATAACCCGCTCTGCGTGAAAAAACTCCAGTAGTAATAAAAAGGTCTTACATTATAACTTGTCCAGTTTCCAGTTTCTTTACTAGTAATAGCATTAAAGGTTTCTGGATCTTGTATGCGAACATATAAATACCACCAACCACCTACTATAAGGGCTATAATAAGTATGCTAAACAACGCTGTTGTTTTTCGTTTTATATACTTGTATTT
>NZ_JBSHNS010000069.1:0-1906 GCF_053601635.1 Pontimicrobium sp. MEBiC01747 | reverse complement strand
CCTTTACTTTGTGCAAATGTTACTGAACTTACTAATAATAGGAGTAATACTATTTTTTTCATTTTAAAATTTTAATTTTAATAACTTCCACGAAAGTGAAAATCTTATTATTCTTTTTATTGACCTTCGTTTGCTAAATGTTCATCGAGTGCAACTAAATCTGTTATTAACACTTGTCTTGCTTTACTACCTTCAAAACCACCTACAATACCCGCAGCCTCTAATTGATCGATTAAACGACCTGCTCTGTTGTAGCCTAGTTTTAATTTTCGTTGTAATAAAGAGGCCGACCCTTGTTGTGCTGTAACTATAATTTCTGCAGCTTCTCTAAACAATTTATCTCTGTCTGAAATATCTATATCAAGAGTTGTGCCACCTTCTTCACCAACATATTCTGGAAGTAAATATGCATCTGGATAAGCTTTCTGAGCACCTATAAAATCTGTAATTTTTTCTACTTCAGGCGTATCTACAAAAGCACACTGTATTCTAATTAAATCATTGCCTTGTGTATAAAGCATGTCTCCACGACCAATTAATTGATCTGCTCCTGGGCCATCTAAAATGGTACGAGAATCTATTTTAGATGTTACCCTAAACGCTATTCTGGCTGGGAAATTTGCTTTTATAATACCTGTAATAACATTAACCGAAGGTCTTTGTGTAGCTACAATTAAATGTATTCCAATGGCACGTGCTAATTGTGCTAAACGTGCAATAGGCGTTTCTACTTCTTTTCCAGCTGTCATAATTAAATCGGCAAACTCATCGACAACTAATACTATGTATGGTAAAAACTGATGCCCATCGTTGGGGTTTAATTTACGAGCCTTAAATTTAGTATTATACTCTACAATATTTCTACAAAATGCATTTTTAAGCATTTCGTAACGGTTATCCATTTCAATACATAAAGAATTTAAGGTATTTATAACCTTAGTATTATCTGTAATAATAGCCTCTGCGCTGTCTGGTAGTTTGGCAAGGTAATGGCGTTCTATTTTATTAAATAGTGTTAATTCTACTTTTTTAGGGTCTACTAAAACAAATTTAACTTCTGCAGGATGCTTTTTATATAAAAGTGACGTTAATACGGCATTTAACCCTACAGATTTTCCTTGCCCGGTAGCACCAGCCATTAATAGGTGAGGCATTTTTGCTAAATCTACAACAAGAGTTTCGTTACTAATTGTTTTCCCTAATGCAACAGGTAAATGCATTTCAGATTTTTGAAACTTCTGTGAAGCAATTACAGAACGCATAGAAACTATAGTTGCATTTTTATTTGGCACTTCTATACCAATGGTTCCTTTACCTGGAATAGGCGCAATAATACGAATTCCTAATGCAGAAAGCGATAGAGCTATATCGTCCTCTAAATTTTTAATTTTAGAAATACGTACACCAGCTTCTGGAACAATCTCATATAAGGTTACAGTTGGCCCAATAGTAGCTTTAATAGACGAGATGCCTATTTTATAATTATTTAAAGTTTCAACTATTCGGTTTTTATTTTCTTCAAGTTCTTCTTGATTTATTGTAATTCCTTCAGTATTATATTTTTTTAATAAATCTAAAGGAGGAAATTGATAATTACCTAATTCTAAAGTAGGATCGAATAACCCGAAGTCTTCAACTAACTTATCAGATAGGTTGTCGGTTTCCGATTTTTCTTCAACTACCGATTCTACCTTAATTTCTAAAGATGCTTCTTCCTCTTCGTCTTTAGGTATTTCCACTTCTAAAGTTGTAGATGGTGTTTTATCTACAGCTTTAGGTTTAGTCGTAGTAACGTCTAGTTTAGAATGATTTTCTATAGTTGGCTCAATGGTTTCTGGAGTAGTATCGAAAGCAGCTTTTATAGCTTCTGCTTCTTCTGTTAAATTATTATCAACTGGTGTAACTG
>NZ_JBSHNS010000068.1:0-4424 GCF_053601635.1 Pontimicrobium sp. MEBiC01747 | reverse complement strand
GCTGTATCTGGGTAAAAGTCTGCTCCTAAAATAATTTTACTGGCTCCATAATTGGTTATCCATGTTTCAAAAAGTGCTGCATTTTTTACTGCTATGCTTCCTCCTGTTATTTGATTTGCTCCAGAATTAAATGCTATTTTTAAATCTTCGTTAGTTTTTAAACCGCCTCCAAAGTCTATTTTTAAATTAGTTTTTGAGGCTATTTCTTCTAATGTTTTATAGTTTACAATATGTTTTGCTTTTGCGCCATCTAAGTCTACTACGTGTAAATATTCTATACCGCTTGCTTCAAATTGTTTGGCTATTTCAAGTGGGTTTTCATTATATACTTTTTTTGTGTTGTAATCGCCTTTTGTTAAGCGTACACATTTACCGTCTATTATATCTATTGCTGGTATTATTCTCATATTCGTTTCCTGCGTAGGCAATACTCTATTAATTATTAAACTTAAATTTTGTTAGTACTTTGGTTTCTCTTGGTACAACACTTATTATAATGGAATGTAAAATATATTCTATGTGTTTTTTTTAAAGTTGTGTTATTTATAACTCTAGAAAGTTTTTTAATAGTTGTTCGCCTGCTAAGCTGCTTTTTTCTGGGTGAAATTGTACGCCATAAAAGTTATCTTTTTGCAATGCTGAAGCATAGTTTAATCCATAATTAGTTATTGCAATGGCTTCGCTACAATTTTCTGCGTAATAACTGTGTACCAAATACATAAATTCGTTTTCTTTTATATTTTTAAATAGTTTGGTTTTTAATGCTGTTATTGTGTTCCACCCCATTTGTGGTACTTTTACTTGGTTTGTAAATCGTTTTATTGTTACATTAAAAACGCCAAGGCCTTTAGTGTTACCTTCTTCTGTACTGTTACATAATAATTGCATTCCTAAACAGATGCCTAAAACGGGTTGTTTTAACTGGGGGATTAGTTGGTGTAATCCACTTTCTTTTAATTTTTGCATTGCTGAGCTTGCTTCTCCTACTCCTGGAAATATAACTTTATCTGCTTTTTTTATTTCTTCTGGATTGTTTGTTAGTTTTGCGTCTACTCCTAACCGTTTAAAAGCAAATTGAATGCTTTTTATATTTCCTGCTCCGTAATCTATTATAACTAGTTTCATTGTTAAGCTTTTGGCTATCGGCTTTTTGCTTTTAGCTAATAGCTAACCGCAAAAAACTAAAAGCAATTTTTATAATACGCCTTTTGTTGATGGTAATATCATTTTTTCTACATCGCGTTTTACTGCCATTTTTATTGCTTTTGCAAAGGCTTTAAATATGGCTTCTATTTTATGGTGCTCGTTTGTTCCTTCTGCTTTTATGTTTAGGTTACATTTTGCGCCATCGCTAAACGATTTAAAGAAATGCATAAACATTTCTGTTGGCATTTTACCAATCATTTCCCGTTTAAAATCGGCTTCCCAAACGAGCCAATTTCTTCCTCCAAAGTCTATTGCTACTTGAGATAGACAGTCGTCCATTGGTAAACAAAAACCATAGCGCTCTATTCCTAATTTGTTTCCTAATGTTTCTGCAAAAACTTCTCCTAATGCTATTGCGGTATCTTCTATGGTATGGTGCTCGTCTACTTCTAAATCGCCTTCAACTTTTATATTTAAATCTAATTGCCCGTGTCTAGAGATTTGATCTAGCATGTGATCGAAAAATGCAATTCCGGTATCTATACTACTTTGTCCTGTACCATCTAGATTTAATGTTATATCTATTTTGGTTTCGTTAGTATTTCGTGTAATGTGCCCTGTGCGTTCTTCTGTTTTTAAAAAGGTGTAAATGGCTTCCCAATCGTTACTTTCTAAGGCTATGTATGCCTCTAAATCACTTCTTTTTACAGTAATTTCGTCTGTTCCTAAGTGGGTTTCGTCATTTATATAAATACCTTTAGAGCCTAAGTTTTTTGCTAATTCTATATCGGTTAAGCGGTCTCCTATTACAAATGAGTTTGCTAAATCGTATACTTCTGAAAAATATTGTGTTAACAGTCCTGTATTTGGTTTCCGGGTTGGTGCATTGTCTCGTGCAAAGGTTTTATCTATAAACTGTTCTTTAAAGGTAATTCCTTCTGCTTCAAATGTTTTTATAATAAAATTATGTACTGGCCAAAAGGTGCTTTCTGGATAAACTTCTGTTCCTAATCCATCTTGATTAGTAATCATTACTATTTCGTAATTTAATTCTTTTGCTATTCTTCCTAAGTATTGAAATACTTTGGGGTAAAATTCTAATTTATCGAAAGCATCAATTTGCTCATCTGCTGGTTCTTTTATTATCGTGCCGTCTCTATCTATAAATAATACTCGTTTCATATTTTATTTCCCGAGAAAGCGGGAGTCTTTGTTTTATTTTCGTTTTCACATAGGGCTGAAAACCTTATTATACTTTATTGCCTTTTTAATTGTTTTAAGGCATATATTAATTTTTTATTTTCAGAAAATGTTCCTACTGTTATTCTTAAACAGTTTTCACATAATGGTTGTTTGGTTCTGTTTCTTACTACTATACCATGTTTAATTAATCCTGCATAGCGTTTATTAGCATCGTCTACTTTTATTAAAATAAAATTAGCGTCTGTTGGATATATTTTTTCAATAAAAGGTATTGCTTTTAAGGACTGTATTAATTTTTCGCGCTCTTCAAGTATT
Organism: Pontimicrobium sp. MEBiC01747; assembly: GCF_053601635.1. Taxonomy (NCBI): domain Bacteria; kingdom Pseudomonadati; phylum Bacteroidota; class Flavobacteriia; order Flavobacteriales; family Flavobacteriaceae; genus Pontimicrobium; species Pontimicrobium sp. MEBiC01747. The sequence continues at coordinate 1,760 of NZ_JBSHNS010000068.1, read as the reverse complement.
ACACCTATTTCTCTATTTAATCCTTCTTTGTAAAGTAATAGCTTAGCTGCTCTTTGCAGTGTTAATTCATTTATATTATAAGGTGGTTTTATTGTGTTTAGTATTGTTATAATTTCTTTTGATGCATAGCAAATACCTAAACGTATTCCTGCCATTCCGTAAGCCTTAGATAATGTTTGTGTTACAATTAAATTAGGGTACTTTTTTAATTTACCCAACCAACTTTCTTCTTCTGTAAAGTCTATATATGCTTCATCTATAACCACGATTCCATTAAATTCTTTTATTATTTTTTCTATTTTACTGCTTTCAAAACTATTGGCTGTGGGGTTATTAGGCGAACACAAAAACAATATTTTAGAATTCTTATTTGCGGCCTCTAAAATGGCTTCTACTCGTGGTTGAAAGTTTGCATCTAATGCTACTTTTTTAGTTGCTATATTATTTATGTTAGCCAATACTTCATACATTCCGTATGTTGGTGGTAGCGTAATAACATTATCTATTTTAGGTTCGCAAAATGCTCTAAAGATAAGATCTAACACTTCATCACTACCGTTTCCTAACATAATATGCTGAATATTTATTTTTTTTATGCTGGACAATAATTCTCTAACTTTATAGTGTTGAGGGTCTGGATAACGGTTTACACCATTATTAAATGGGTTTTCGTTAGCGTCTAAAAAAATCATGTCCTTTTTTAAACCTTCAAACTCATCTCTTGCTGAAGCATATGGTTGTAATGTTTTTATGTTTTCTCTTACTAATTCTTTAATATTCATAATTTTTGGGGTCTAATAATTTTACATTTACACTATTTTGAGGGATTTTTAAATTCTTTTATTTAAACAATATCTTTTAATCTAATGCTTACTGCATTTTTATGTGCCTGCAAGCCCTCGGCTTCTGCCATTAACTCTATAGTATTCCCAATATTAATAAGGCCTTGCTTTGTTATTTTTTGAAATGTTATACTTTTAGTAAAACTATCTAGATTAACACCTGAATATGCTTTAGAAAAACCATTAGTTGGTAATGTATGGTTGGTGCCTGAGGCGTAATCTCCTGCACTTTCTGGTGTATAATTACCTATAAATACAGATCCTGCATTAGCTATTCTGTTTACAAATAAATCTTCGTCTTCCATACATATAATAAAGTGCTCTGGACCATATTCATTAATTAACTCTAAAGCGGTATTATTGTCTTCTACATATATTAATTTTGAATTATTTATTGCTTGTTCTGCTATTGTTTTACGTGGTAGGTTATTTATTTGCTCTCTAATTTCATTTAATACTGCTTTAATTACTGTTTTTGAAGTTGACACTAAAATGACCTGACTATCTACACCGTGTTCTGCTTGGCTTAATAAATCTGATGCTACGTATGCTGCATTTGCACTATCATCTGCAACAACCAATAGTTCGCTAGGTCCTGCTGGCATATCTATTGCTACACCGTATTTAGTGGCTAATTGTTTTGCTACTGTTACAAATTGGTTTCCTGGTCCAAATATTTTATATACAGCAGGAATAGTTTCTGTTCCAAAAGTTAATCCTGCTATTGCTTGTATGCCTCCTACTTTTATAATTTTTGTTACTCCGCATAATTGTGCTGCATACAGTATTTCGTTAGCTATTTTCCCATCTTTATTTGGTGGTGTACATAATATTAATTCTTTACAGCCTGCTATTGTTGCTGGTACTGCCAACATTAATACTGTAGAAAATAATGGTGCTGTTCCTCCAGGGATGTAT
>NZ_JBSHNS010000067.1:0-3679 GCF_053601635.1 Pontimicrobium sp. MEBiC01747 | reverse complement strand
TTTGTACGCCGTGTAGCCGATTATTTTGAGCAATTCGATATTAATAGAACAATTTAATTCCTGCAAAGGCAGGAATCTCATAATAAATAGAAACTAAACTTAAGGAAAACAAAAACCTTATAAATAGATTTCTAGAGCAAGAGTAATTAAAAAAAACTGTCATTCCTGTGAAAACAGGAATCTAGTAACAGATAGATAAAAAATGTTTAACCCTACAAACTCTTATTTTAAAGGAGTTTAAAAGATACCCGCTTGTACGGACCTGACATGAATTATAACATAGCAATCACTAAAGTAGCAAAATCTAGAGTAGACGATTTAGACTTTAATAATATTCCATTAGGAACAACATTTACAGATCACATGTTTATTTGTGATTTTGAAAATGGAGACTGGACTAACCCGAGAATAGAACCCTTAGAACTAATCCCTACGCATCCAGCAGCAATGGCTTTACACTACGGGCAAGCTATTTTTGAAGGTATGAAAGCCACAGTAGATGGAGAAGGAAACCCAATGTTATTTCGTGCCGATAAAAATGCCGCACGATTAAACTTTAGTGCAGATCGTATGGGAATGCCTAATTTTCCAGAAGACCTATTTGTAGAAGGCTTAAAACAATTAGTCGATTTAGAACGCAGTTGGATTCCACCAGCAGATGGGAGTGCATTATATTTAAGACCATTTATGTATGCAGACGAACCATTTATAGGTATGCGTGCAGCAACACACTATAAATTTATAATAATGGCCTCGCCAGCCGGACCATTTTTTAGTAAGCGTATAAAACTATGGGCAGAAAAAAAATACATAAGAGCCGCTAACGGAGGAACAGGGGAAGCAAAAGCAGCAGGAAATTACGCGGCAGCCATTCGCCCAACAGAATTAGCAAAAGCAAAAGGATACGACCAAGTATTATGGTTAGATGCCGTAGAGCATAAGTACATACAAGAAGTAGGAACCATGAATATTTTCTTTAAAATAGACGGTAAAATGGTAACCCCAAAACGCGATGGCTCTATTTTAGATGGAATTACCAGACTAAGTGTTATCTCAGTATTAAAAGACAAAGGCTACGAAGTAATAGAACGCGCCATTACAATAGACGAAATAAAAGAAGCATCAGCAAACGGAACGTTAGAAGAAGCCTTCGGAACAGGAACAGCAGTAGGAATTGCCTATATACAAGAAATAGGCTTAGAAGGAGAAGTAATTCATGTGTCCGATGAAAGTCCAGTAGGAAAAGACGTTAACGAAACTTTAAATGCAATAAAAACAGGAAAAGTAGCCGATAAGTTTAATTGGATGATTAAAATAGAAAACCAATTAGCTTAAAATAATTAGGGCGTTACCACAATGGTCGGGCTTTCCGCTATATCTTTTGCAGAAAAAGCAAAAGGATGTCGCTACAATCCCTAACGCAACAAAACCCTTTAAGAAACAAACCCGTAACATAGAATATATTTTACATTAAAGGGCTTTTACTTAATGTGAAAAATAGAAACTAAAAATAGAGACCTGCTTTAGTAGGAATGATAGAAATGGAGAAAAAAGTATTAGAAAAAGGATTTTCAAAACTCTGTACAGCCAAGGCTATGGCAGAATTATACGAAGCTAATTTTAAACAAGTCTCAAAGTATGTACATGCTACCTCAAGAGGACATGAAGCTATACAAATAGCATTAGGCTTGCAATTATTACCGCAAGATTATGCCTTTCCCTATTACAGAGATGATGCCATGCTATTATCATTTGGTGTAACACCGTATGATTTAATGTTACAGTTATTAGCAAAAAAAGAAGACCCATTTTCTGGCGGACGCACCTATTATTCGCACCCCAGTTTAAAAGACGACGATAAACCAAAAATACCGCATCAATCCTCAGCTACAGGAATGCAAGCCATTCCAGCAACAGGAGTAGCTATGGGGATGCAGTATAAAGAATTACAAGGATTAAACGACGATTCTATAGAAAACCCAATCTCTGTATGTAGTTTAGGTGATGCGTCGGTTACCGAAGGAGAAATAGCAGAAGCCTTCCAGATGGCAGCCTTAAAGCAAATGCCAATACTATATTTAGTACAAGATAATGGATGGGATATATCAGCGAATGCAGCAGAAACAAGAGCACAAAACGCTTACGAATACGCACAAGGGTTTCATGGCTTAGAAGCTATAACTATAGATGGCGCTAACTTTACTGAAAGTTACGAAGCACTAGAGAAAGTAATCGCTACAATACGTAAAGAACGTCGTCCGTTTTTAGTACATGCCAAAGTCCCATTATTAAATCACCATACTTCTGGCGTAAGAATGGAATGGTATCGTGACGATTTAGAAGAAGCCAGAACTAGAGATCCCTATCCAGTATTAAAACAGCAATTATTAGAAGCTGGTTTTTCTGAAAAAGAAGCAGAAACAATAGAAGCTAATGCAAAAGCACAAGTGCAAGAACACTTTGAAAAAGCATTACAAGCAGAAGACCCAACACCAGAAGATTTATTTACAAACGATTTTGCACCAACACCAATAACAGAAGAAAAAGGAGTGCGCTCTCCAGAGGGAGCAGACAAAGTGGTTATGGTAGACTGTGCTTTATTCGCTGTAGAAGAATTAATGAAACAACACAAAGAATGTCTATTATACGGGCAAGATGTTGGAGGACGTTTAGGAGGTGTGTTTAGAGAAGCCGCAACATTAGCGCAAAAATTTGGAGATGATCGTGTGTTTAATACACCAATACAAGAAGCCTTTATAGTAGGGTCTACCGTAGGAATGAGTGCTGTAGGTTTAAAACCAATTGTTGAGGTACAATTTGCCGATTATATCTGGCCAGGACTAAACCAGTTATTTACAGAAGTAAGTAGAAGTTGTTACCTCTCTAACGGAAAATGGCCAGTAAGTATGATATTACGTGTACCTATTGGAGCTTACGGAAGCGGAGGACCATATCACTCGTCTTCAGTAGAAAGTGTCATTACAAATATTAGAGGTATAAAAATAGCCTACCCAAGTAACGGAGCCGATTTAAAAGGCTTAATGAAAGCCGCATACCATGATCCAAATCCAGTTGTTATTCTAGAACATAAAGGATTATACTGGAGTAAAGTGCCAGGAACGCAAGGCGCAACATCTGTAGAGCCAAGTGAAGATTATGTATTGCCTTTTGGAAAAGCATGGGTGTTACAAGAAATCTGGAAACAAGATAACCTGGAAACATTAACCATTGTTACTTATGGTATGGGAGTACATTGGGCAATGAATGCTTCAGAGGAATTAGGTATGCAAGACCAAATAGAAGTAATCGATTTACGTACGCTCTATCCTTTAGATGAAGATGCAGTTATGAAGTCGGTAAAGAAAACAGGAAAATGTTTAGTGGTTACCGAAGAACCTTCAAATAACAGTTTTGCAAGAGCTTTATCTAGTAAAATACAAGAAGAATGCTTTAAATATTTAGACGCGCCAGTTATGGTTATTGGTAGTGAGAATATGCCAGCCATTCCATTAAATTCAACTTTAGAGCAAACAATGATTCCTTCTACGGAAAAAGTGAAGGCTAAAATAGAACAGTTGTTAGAGTATTAGTGTAACGTCATTTCAGGACGGGACATTTATAACAAAAAAAAGCGACTTTTAAGTCGCTTTTTTTTGTGTTTATTGCTCAGCTCCTGGAG
>NZ_JBSHNS010000066.1:0-1597 GCF_053601635.1 Pontimicrobium sp. MEBiC01747 | reverse complement strand
GACTACTGCTTTACTAACACCATTTCTAATGGCATTTTGTAGACATTTACTTGTTCGCCTGATGCGATATTGGTTACTTTTCTAACGGCGTTTTTCCAATCTAACGTCTCTTCCCCAGACGTATTGGTATATTCTATTGTTAAATCTGAAGACCCAATATATTTTGATAAACCAGGCTCTACAATGGCTAAGTGATAGCGATTAACTGAAGGTGGATTTTTAATCACACTACCATCTGCTAAATAGGTAAAAGTGGAAGCAAAACCATCTACCATAATCATTTTGCCGTAATCGGTGATGTAGGTGTTATACTGTTCTACACCATCTATAATTAATTTGAACTGTGCAGTTAATCTATCTTCCGTACAATTTCTTAAGTAGATTACAAAATCTTCAATCTTAGAAAAAGTAATTTCAAAATGGGTATTGGTTGCTGTATCTTCATAAACCCACGTGCCTATAAATTTATTGAGTTCACCATTTACGTCTTTAAAACTAACATCGCTAGCTAAGAAGTTCGTTGTATATTGAGTTTCTATAGGCGCAACTAAATTTTGCGACCAACTACTTATAGCCATTAAAAGCATAAGTGCATGTATATATATGTTTTTCATTTTTTTATCGATTTTTAAAGTTTAATCCAATTAATTATTTCTCCTTCACTATTATAAACTGCGACATATAAAGATAAGCCTGGTAATTTAATTGCTATAAAATTAGCAATGGCTTGTTCTTGTGCGACAGTATCATTTGGGTTAATGGTTAGAATAATCTCGCCCAATTCTCTAGCTATTCTTTTTCTTTCATTACCATCAACACTATAATCGCCTTCAAGGTTAACAATACTCTCCTCATCATTTGTTCTAATAGCATAGGTTTTACCCGAGTTCCCCTTAGACACAACAAAGTTAGTTACTTGGTTGATATTAGGTGAACTTGTCGGATTTTGTGCCGCTATCGCTTTTACCATGACTATATGTTCTGCAAGGTCTGTGCCACTTGGCACTTTGCGTATTGGTTGTGGTGGAATACTACTATCTAAATCAGGGTGGAAATGCGCACCTATGAGAGTGTTGTCTTCTAAAGGCGGAAAAAATAATGCATCAGATTCACCATCTGTTGGTTCTTGTGATGTAAACGTAGCATCACTATATGTATCAGGATTATTTATAGCATCCCCTGTATAGATAAAACGTTTTCCATCTTCTTGAGTAGAAAAACCCATACTAGTTTTTAAACGGTGTAATTCTGTTTTTATTTTAGGGATGGCGACTATTTTATTTAAGCTTTCTATATGGGGATCTTGGTCATCTTCACCAATAAGAGGGCAAGTAGGGCATAATGCAGGCGTTGTCTTTGGGGGAACATAATTTGTACCATTGTCATAACCACCACTTTGGCTTCCGCTTGGGTTACTGTTTGGATTTCCAGATGTATTAGTGCTACCGCCACCATCACCACAACTTTCCTGATTGGCCGTTAACACCCAGCCTCCACTAGTAGCCATTAAATCTGGATTTCCCCATCCTTTACATGCTGCTCCTTCTTGATACGTATGGTTTCCTCCTGCATTACAAGTATTTCCTGTATACCAATC
>NZ_JBSHNS010000065.1:0-700 GCF_053601635.1 Pontimicrobium sp. MEBiC01747 | reverse complement strand
CTTATTACAAAACTCTTCTGTTAATTTCTTTAGATACGAAAACAATGTTGTATTAACCAAAAACAGTACTATTTACAGTAAACTTCCTGAAGATTTTTTTCAAGAAAACACGAATACAAAAAACAATAGCAACGAAGCATTGTTTTATAATGAGTACGATAATAAAAACTTACAAACAGTAGGTAAACAAAACCAGAACAATCAAAAACAAGAATACACTTTAAAAGGAAGAGCTATTAATGAAAATAATGGCACTCCAATTGAAGGTTTAATTATTGCTATAGAGAATACAGATATTAGAACTACAACTAATAAAAATGGGAGGTTCTCATTAAAAGTCCCTTCTGGGCCTGTTGTTTTAGAAACAAAATTATTAGGTTATGATGATACTATAAAAGAATTATTAATTTATGGTAATGGAAGTGTAAAATTACAAATACCTGAAGCAGCAGAGCAATTAGATGAAGTTCTCGTTGAATCCTCAAAAAACAGTAATGTTAAAGAAGCTGTTTTAGGTGTAAACAAAATTGATGTAGAAGGGTTAAAAAACATCCCTGTTGTTTTTGGAGAGCGAGATATTTTAAAAATAGCCACAACACTACCGGGTATAACAACAACTGGAGAAGGTTCTGCTGGTTTTAATGTACGAGGTGGTAGAGCAGATCAAAATTTAATACTATTAGATGATGCCGTTATATAT
>NZ_JBSHNS010000064.1:0-6427 GCF_053601635.1 Pontimicrobium sp. MEBiC01747 | reverse complement strand
GAACAATGGACAGACAGAACGGTGTTCTGGCACTCGTCTAAAGCAAGACCTGTAAATACAGGAGATAGCAAATCGTCTGCCATTAGAAAAGGTGACTATAAACTAATTAATTGGTATAAAGAAGGACGAACAGAATTATACAATATAGCCAAAGACCCTTCTGAAACGTATAATATTTCAGAAGAAAACCCAGAATTAACGAAACAGTTATTGAATGAGTTAAATAAATGGAAATCTAAATTTTAAAATGAAAAGACTTACGCAATTATTTACATTATTTTTAACGATTTTATCTTGTGCCCAAAATCAAACAGAAGGTAAAGACCTTGTAGACCATAGTAAAATAAAATATATAAAAACAAATAGCGAATTTTCTTCAATTGAAAGTTCTAAAGATGCAGATGGGCAAGTTCAGTTTTTAATAGAAACTACAGAAGAACCAAAGTTTATTTACAATTGCGCAACTAACATTCCAATACAAAAGAGTAGCTATAAAAAAGGCACAGTTTTCTTGTTGTCATTTAAAGCCAAAACAGTATCCGCAAGTTTAGAAACAGGCGAAGCCAAAGCCTTATTCATTTTTAAGCAATTAGAAAATTATAAAGGAAACATAGATTACACACAGAGTTTCTCGTCAGAATGGCAAACCTATTACTTACCATTTCAAGCCAATAGATATATTAAAAAGAAAGATTTAGGCATTGTAATGCAATATGGTTATAGACCACAATCATTCTTATTAAAAGATATAAAATTTGAAGTTTTTCCAGAAGGAACAAAACTAGAAAGTTTGCCAAAAACCGAAATTACCTATGTAGGAATGAATGCCGATGCAAAATGGCGAGAAGCAGCTAATAAACGTATTGATTCTATTAGAAAAGGAGATTTTGCAGTTCAGTTTTTTAAGGATGGAAAAACTTTAGCTAATAAAGTAGTTAATATAAAATTGAAAAGACATCAATTTCCTTTTGGAGCACGAATGGCTGCAGAAGACATTGTAAATAATACAGACGATTATAAAAACTTTAAAAAGGCTTTTAATAGTTTGGTTTTAGGTAACGATTTAAAAATAAAACACTGGAGTCGTCAAGACAAACGCCAACAAACTTTAAAAGCATTAGAACTCTTAAAAGCTGAAGGCTACCCAGTAAAAGGGCACGTTTTAATTTGGCCTGGCTTTAATTATTTAACCAAGCAGATACGTAAAAATAAAGACAACCCTAAAAGAGTCACTCAAATAATTGAGTCGCACGTTAACAACATATTAGATGCCACAAAAGGTAAAGTGACACACTGGGATGTAGTAAACGAAGCTTATACAAACAGAGATTTACAACGTATTACAGGAAGTGAGGACATTTTGTATAATGGATTTAAAACCATTGCAAAAAAACAACCTAATATCTCTCGTTTTACTAACGAATATGGGATTATTAGTAAAGGAGGCATAGATACTCAAAAACAACAATGGTATTACGACTTTATTAAGCGCATAGACGAAAACACAGGAGGATTGGTAGAAGGTATTGGCATACAAAGCCATATAGGTAGCGATTTAACACCACCAAAACGTGTGCTAGAAATTTTAGATTATTATGCACAGTTGAATAAAAAAATTAGCATTTCAGAATTTACAATGGATATTCAAGATGCTAAAGTACGAGAACAATATACTCGTGATTTTATGATTGCAGCTTTTAGCCATCCCAATGTGTCTGAGTTTTTGTTTTGGGGAAACACAGAAGATGGTAGAGGCAAGTGCGATATTTTCACTGTCGATAATGAAATTGGAGTTATGGGAAAAGCCTATTTTTCATTAGTGCACGATGCTTGGAAAACCAATTTAACAGGTGAAACTTCTAAAGATGGATTAGTTTCTGGACGAGGTTTTTTTGGTACTTATGAGTATTCTTTTGTAGATAAAGGTAAAGTCGTTACAGGTACATTTCAATTAAAACCAGACCAACGTGAAATCATTAAAATTGAATTATAAATGATGAAGCATATACTAACCATAATAATATTAGTATGCTTTGTTTCGTGTAATTCGCAAAACAAAGAAACCAAAAAAGAAACTACTCAAAAAGTACGACCAAATATTGTTTGGATTGTTACTGAAGATATTAGCCCAACGCTATCCTTTTATGGAGATACCACTGCTAAAACGCCAAATTTAGAAGCTTTAGCAAAAGAAAGTATGGTGTATGATAATGCGTTTTCGGTGGTTGGTGTTTGTGGACCAAGTCGTTCGGCAATAATTACTGGGATGTATCCAACAACCATTGGTACACAGCATATGCGTACAGGTCAAGACGTGATGTCTTGGGGAAAACGCAAATATAAAGACTCTGTAGCAACAGGTAGAAAAGACATAAATGGTATTGCTATTCGTGAGTATTCGGTAGTTACTCCAGAGCAAGTAAAATGCTACACAGAGTATTTAAGAACTGCGGGATACTATTGTACCAATAACCAAAAAACAGATTACCAATTTGCATCGCCCGTAACCGCTTGGGATGAAAATAATAAAAAAGCCCATTGGCGAAATGCGTCAAAAGGACAACCTTTCTTTTCGGTATTTAATATTGGCACAACACACGAAAGTCGTCTATGGAAAAATGAAGAGTTGCCTATAACCGTAAAGCCAGAAATTGTAAACGTACCACCATATTTGCCAGATAACAAAGCCACAAGAAACACAATGGCAAGGTATTACAGTAATGTAGAAGTAATGGATGCCCAAGTTGGTACATTTATCAAGCAACTTAAAGACGATGGTTTGTACGATAATACTATTATTTTCTTTTATAGCGACCATGGCGGACCATTACCAAGACAAAAGCGAGAGATTTACGATTCTGGCTTAAAAGTACCATTTATGATTAAAGGAATAGCTTCGGAAAGCGGACGAACAGACCGCATGATTTCGTTTGTAGATTTAGCACCAACTATGTTAAGTTTGGCTGGTATTGAACCTCCAAAACATATAGAAGGAAAAGCCTTTTTAGGCAAGTTTGATGCTGAAAAACGTGATTATATCTTTGGAAGTTCTGATAGATTTGATGAATTTACAGATAGAATACGAGCAGTACGTAATAAACAATACCTGTATTTGCGAAACGATTTTCCAGAGTTAACAAAATACAAGGATGTGGCTTACAGAAAAAACATACCAATGATGCCTGTAATGTTACAACTAAAAGAGGAAGATAAACTAAATAAAAAACAACAAATTTGGTTTGGTACTAAAACAAAAGAAGAGCTTTACGATTGTATAAACGATCCACATAATATGAATAATCTTGCTGAAAACCCAGAATATTCCTCAATTTTAAGCGAAATGCGAGCAACATTGCTATCACACTTAAAAGGCAGGCCCGACTTAGGCTTACAACCAGAATCTAAATTGATTCAAACCATGTGGCCTAACTATAAGCAACCAATTACAGAATCTGTTGAGGTAAAGATTAAAAATGGAATGGCTAGCCTTTCAACCATAACAAAAGGAGCTTCAATAGCCTATATTATTTCAGATAAACCAAATGAAAAACTTGATTTAAACAGTGCATGGCAATTATATTCTAAACCTGTTAAGCTTAAAAAAGATGAAGTTATTTATACCATAGCGCAGAGAATAGGATTTAAAGAGAGTAAAATAAATCAATTATCTCATAAAAAAAATAATTAATTTAATCTTAACCAAATGAAAAACAACACTTACTTAAAACAATCACTTTTACTGCTATTTACTGTAGTAAACGTTACTTTTATTTCTGCTCAAATAGAAAAGTCAGATTGGAAGTTTTCAAAAAAGCAAGAAATCAAACTTAATTCAAAAAGTCTTGTTAACAAGAAATTACCGTCTAACTTTTCAGTTTTTGAAATGTCAATAAACGATTTTAAAAACAAATTGAATGCAGATAATAAATTTCAGGAAATTACTATTCCTGCACCTAATGGGGAATTTGAAACCTTTATAATTAACCCATCAAGTGTAGTTGCAGATGAAGTAGCTCATTTATATACCATAAAAACATTTAGAGGGTATAAAAAAAACGATCCAAGCACGCTTATAGCATGCGATATAAGTGACTCAGGTTTTCATGCGTCTGTATTTACAGAGGACAAGTCTTATTTTATCGAGCCTGTTTATAAAAACTCACCTGAGACCCTTATGGTTTTTTATAAAAAACATAGTGCTACGGAGGGATTTAATTGTAAAACCAACATTGAAAACACAGAAAAAAGAATCAATGATTTAGACTTAATGAGGTCGCCAAGCACTAAACGAACTTACAGACTAGCGGTCATGGCTTCAAATAATTACAGACTTCAATTCGGTGGAAACCCCTATAATGAAGTGAATGTTTTAAACGCTTTAGCTTCTGGAACGAACATGGTGAATGCTGTTTATTTAAGAGATTTAGGTGTTGAGTTTACGTTAGTTAACAATAATGCGCTAATTCAAAATAATAATAACACTAATAATTTAACCAATAGAATTAACAATGCCATAGGTGTTGGTGCATACGATGTAGGACATTTAGTTTTATGGGGAGAAGAAAATGGTTTAGCAGGTTTTAAGGTGGTCTGTGGAAACAATAAAGGAGATGGCTTTTCTTCATCGAGTTTAGGTGTGTCTACGTTATGGGTAGATTACGTTGCACATGAATTAGGGCACCAGTTCGGTTCAGAGCATAATCAGTCTGGCTGTAACGGTGTAAATAATTTTAGATACGAGCCAGGAGAAGGATCTTCTATTATGTCGTATGCAAATGTTTGTCAAGGAGCAGAGCAATATGCTCAAAATTCAGATCCATTCTTTCATTATGCCTCAATTGTTCAAATGTTGGCAGAATTAAGTAGTTATAACTGCTCTTCAAATGATGCAACAGGAAATGCGTCAGATCCAGTTGCAGATGCAAAAGCTAATTTTACAATTCCTAAAGAAACCCCATTTATTGTAGTTGGTGATGGAATGGATAATAATGATCCTAATAATAACTTAACCTATCAATGGGTTCAATATGATGGAGGAGGAAATGTTGTGTTTGATTCTCCAGAATGTAATGTTAATAATAATGCCTTATTTCGTTTTAGATCTGCTACAACCGAAAAATTTAGAAGTTTACCTCAGTACAGCGACGTTTTAGCTGGTAATAATGACCAAGAATGGGAAAAACTGCCTTGTACTGCAAGAACGATGAACTTTTCACTTACAGTAAGAGATAACAATACAGCTTTTGGTAGGTTAGATGAAGATAGAACTGTAATAACTGTTGCCAATACAGGGCCTTTTAATGTAGTAAGCCCTAATGGTGGAGAAAATTATAACGCAGATAGCTCGCAAATAGTTACATGGACGGTAAATAATACAGACTCGCATTGTAATAATGTTGATATTTTAGTTTCAACAGATGGCGGAGTTACCTATACAGTTATTGCAGATGCTACACCAAACGATGGTTCTGAAAGTATTACAATGCCTAATGTACAAACTTCTACAGCAAGAGTTTTAGTAAGATGTGATGTAAGCGGAGGTTTTAGAGCAGAATCAACTTTTTATGATGTTTCTAATGCTAATTTTTCTTTACAAGAATCTTTAAGTGTCGAAGAGTTTTCAGAATTTGATATTTCTATTTTTCCAAATCCTGCATCAGATATTATTAATGTAACAATGTCTGTTGACAATGAATTTAGATATAAACTATATAGCATCACAGGTAAAGTTATTTATGATAATACAATAAACGGTTCATCTGTAATTGATACATCTGCTTTGGCTAATGGCTTATATTTGTTAGAGTTAGAAGATATTAAGACAAATAAAAGTGTAACCAAAAAGATAGTTGTAAAACATTAATTTAATGAAACTTATAGTTAAAATATATGTTGTTATGTCTATGGTAACTTTTGGATGTGCCTCCAAAAAAAATATGGATAAACCATTCGAGGTTTCTTATATTAAATCTAAAGGCAGATCTGCAAACACTCCATATTACAAAGTAGAAATTAAAGACAATGTATTAAACTATAATGGTTTTGCTAACATGTCATTACTAGATAAACACACATTTAATATTTCAAGTAATGATTTGAAATTGCTTAAAGTGGCTTTTAAAAACAGTCGCTTTAAGCAATTTAAAAATACTTACATAGGCCAGATTAGAGATGTACCGCTTACATATTTTACATATAATGCTTACACAATAAGTTATCACGATTTACATGCTCCAAATGATTTAAAAAAGTTAGCGTCTTTAATTGAAGAGTTGCTTTTAGATAATGCTATTAAAGCAACTAATTAAATCTTAAAAATTAACATTGAATCTAAATGTTGTTTTGGTAGCTAAAAACTAATCTTTGAAATAGTTGCCCAAAACTTTCTTCAATAACAAATTATTGACAATTATTAATGCTCTAAAGG
>NZ_JBSHNS010000063.1:0-14825 GCF_053601635.1 Pontimicrobium sp. MEBiC01747 | reverse complement strand
CTTTTATTATATTATTATCTGTTTTGTATTGTGCATCAATTAAAGGTAAGTCTTTACCTAAATCTATCATATATTGGTAACGCTCTTCCCAATCTTCAAACATTGAGAATTCGTCTATTATTTCATCTTGTATTTCTTGTATACTTTGCATGAAGACTAAATTTTTCTTTTGCAAAAATAAGCAATTATGACGACGAAGACTACTCTTTATCTTTTACAATGGCTAACATTTTGTTAATTAGGTCTGCAACGCCTTTGTTAGGTTTACCTGCATCAAAATTAGGAACAGCATAAGTTTCTCCATCTTTAATAATTTTAAACTCTCCTATTGGCGCTCCATCGTAAAATCTGGCTTTACTTGGTGCTTCCATTGCAGGCATGCCTTTTAAGTCTGTAATATCTACAAGTAACATTAAGTCTTTCCAATCTGTATCATTAATTGTTTTTTCTGTAGGCTTATCGTTTCTATTTTTTTGAATAGTGGCTTTTTTATTACTCATTTTTAGCTCGTAAAAACTACCCCTTGTAATTGCAGAATATTCTAAAGCAACATTTAAATTTTGTAGATTTTTCATTAGTGTCTCATTTTGTACATCTTCACCGGATTGTGCTGCTGCAGAGTTAGAAGCCTCTTTTGCTCCTCCACAAGCATTTAAAATAACAGTAAAAAGTAGTAAAGTAATTATTTTCATGGTTTTTAATTTTGTTGTTTGTATTATAATAATACAAAAAAGACGCCAAAGTTGACGTCTTTATATTTATAAGTATTTAATATTGAGCTAAGACAGCATCATTTGTGCTTTTTTAACACCAGAGACCAAAATATCAATTTCTTCTTTTGTATTGTAAAAAGCAAAAGAAGCTCTTACTGTTCCTGGTATATTAAAGAAACTCATTATTGGTTGCGCACAATGATGCCCTGTGCGCACAGCTATTCCTAATTTATCTAAAATAGTACCTACATCGTAAGGGTGTATGCCCTCTAGGTTAAAAGAAATAACAGAGGTTTTTTGTTTAGAGTTACCATATATTGTTAAACCCTCTATTTCCGAAAGTTTTTCTGTACCATATTTTAAAAGCTCGTTTTCGTAACTAGATATAGCTTCAAAACCAATAGTATTCATGTAGTTTAAAGCAGCTCCAAAAGCGATACCACCACATATATTTGGTGTACCTGCTTCAAATTTATGAGGTAAACCTGCATAAGTAGTTTTTTCAAAAGTAACTTCGGCAATCATTTCACCACCGCCTTGATAAGGGGGTAATTTATTAAGCCACTCTTCTTTTCCATAGAGTATACCAACACCAGTAGGGCCGCATATTTTATGTGCAGAGGCTACATAGAAATCTGCATTTAAAGCTTGCATATCGGGTTTAATATGTGGGCAAGCTTGTGCGCCATCTATTAATACTGCTGCATTAAATTGGTGTGCTTTTTCTATAATATATTCTATAGGGTTAATTATACCTAAAGCATTAGAAATATGATTTACAAAGACTAATTGTGTGTTTTCATTTAGCAATGCATCGTAACTGTCCATTTCCAACTCTCCGTTTAGGTTCATTGGTATAACTTTTAAAATAGCGCCTGTACGTTCGCAAAGCATTTGCCAAGGCACAATATTACTATGGTGCTCTAAGGCAGATACAATAATTTCATCTCCTTTTTTTAATAGGGATGTAAATCCATTAGCGACTAAATTAATACTATGTGTTGTTCCAGATGTGTATATAATTTCGTGAGCATGTTTTGCATTAAAATGGTCCTTAATAATTTGTCTGGCTTGTTCATACTTATCGGTTGCCTCTTGGCTTAAAGCATGAACTCCTCTATGAATATTTGCATTATAGTTACTGTAATAATCTACAATAACATCGATAACTTGTTGTGGTGTTTGCGATGTTGCAGCATTATCAAAATACACTAAAGGTTTACCATTTACTTGTCTAGAAAGTATGGGAAAGTCTTTTCTAATTTTATCAAGGTCTAACATGTTACAAATTTAAGGTTTGTTTGTTAAAAAGACACATAATGAAAATAGAAAGATGCTATTTATAATATTGAATTGTCTATTCTTTTAAAAATGTTTTAATATTTATTTTAAATGCATTTTAATAAAATGTATATTTGAAAAATGTATAACTGATGTTCTATTAAAAAAGAACAGATAAATTAAATCATTATGAAGAAATCATTTTATGTATTAGGGTTTATAACCTTTTTTATTTTAGGTATAGGAGCCATGTTTGAGTTTTTAACTTGGCCCTATAGAGGTATTATAGTGTTTATAGGCTTCTTGTTTTTAAACTTTGGATTGATACCAACATACTTCTATCAAAAATATAAGCAATGTTAGTTATGTTAAGGTATTTAATAGTTGCAATAACTATATTAAGTGCAAACTTATATGCGCAACAAACTATAGAAACTAGAATAGATGCTATTTTAGACACATATAATAAACCTAACCAGCCTGGTTTAGGTATAAGAGTGGTAAAAGATGACAGTATTATTTACTCTAAAGCTTTTGGTGTTTCTAATTTAGATTACGGAATTAAAAATACAGATTCAACAGTATTTTCTTTAGCGTCTATTAGTAAGCAGTTTACAGCATCTGCGATTTGGTCCTTATTACAAGCTAATAAAATTAGTTTAGAGGACGATATTAGAAAATATTTACCAGAGTTTCCTAATTATGGTGAGACAGTAAAGATTAAGCATTTGTTAAATCATAGCGGTGGAATTAGGGGCTACCACACATTAATGCATTTATCTGGTTTTGATTATGATACTGTTTATTATGATAATGAAACGGTACTACAATTAGCTTGTAGGCAAAAGAACTTAAATAATAGACCGGGAGAGAAAGTAGTGTATTCAAACACTCATTATAATCTTTTGACAATAATAATTGAGCGAATCACTAAAAAAAACCTAAATGATTATTTAAAAGAGCATATACTTAAACCTCTTAAAATGAATCAAACGTTTGTTCGTGTAGAGCATGGCAAACCAATACAGCATAAAGCCATAGGGTATAAATATAAAGATGATGGTTATATATATTCTACATCAAACCAGTTGAGTTATGGTGCTGGAAGCATGGGGTCTAGTGTTATTGATATGACAATTTGGATGCAGATGCTTAATGAAAATAATCCTGCATTTAAATCGCTTTCACAATTTTTAAAAACCACAGAGGTACTACTTAATGGAGAGGAAGCAAATTATGCCAGAGGTGTAATGGTAGACACTTACAAGGGGTATAAAACAGTTAGTCATAGTGGTTATGGTTTTGGTGGCCAATCTCAACTTATAACTATTCCTGAAGAGGGGATAGGTGTTATTATAATGACTAATCTACAATCTATTAATCCTACACCAATATCTTATAAGATTTTAGATGTTTTGTTACCTGAAAAATTAGAAGAAAAAAAAGATATAAAGGTTGACTATAACATTGGATTTACAGTTCTTAAAAAATTTATAGGAGAATACAAAGAGGTTAATAGCGATATGAAAATGACTATTTCTATGGAAAACGATACCTTAAAGGCATTGAGTTCTTTGGGAAGAAATGCAATACCACTTATTCCTTTTGCAAAGGATAAATTTTGTAGACTACAAAGTCAATCTGTAAAATATGATTTTTCTAAACGCTCTAATTATGATCTGGTTATATCTTTTGGAGGGACTCCATTTTATTTTGAAAAAGCAAAATTTGTAAACCCAGCATCTGTTAATTTAAATGAGTATACTGGTGATTTTTATTCAGAAGAATTAGAGACTAATTATAGGTTTTATATTGAAGGTAATACGCTAAAATTGTCTTATACAAATAATATGGGTATTGCTCTTTCTCCAGTTCAGTTAAACGAATTTGGTAATAACGATAGAACATTATACCAATTTATAAAAGATAAGAATAATAGCGTTATTAGTATGTATTTGTCTTGCGATGGGCAAGTAAGTAATATAGAGTTTGTAAAACAAAAAAGCCGCTTATAGCGGCCTTTTTTGTTTTATAGGAGGTTTTGTTTACAAATCAAAACCAATATTAACACCTAATTTCATGGCGATTAACTTATTTATGCGTTGTTTTAATTCTGGAATTTTTACAGAACTTAAAACATTATTGCTAAAAGCATACATTAAAAGTGCTTTAGCTTCTTTTTTAGGGATTCCTCTAGATCGCATATAAAACATAGCGCTTTCGTCTAGCTGCCCAATGGTACATCCATGAGAACATTTTACATCGTCTGCAAAAATCTCTAATTGAGGCTTTGTATTAATTGTAGCCTTATCGCTAATTAATATATTATTATTAGCTTGAAAAGCATTGGTTTTTTGAGCTTCTTTTTCAACAACAACTTTTCCATTAAAAACGCCAGTAGCATTATCTCCAAAAATACCTTTATAGTCTTGATGACTTTCGCAATTTGGTTCTATATGGTGTACTAATGTGTTGTGGTCTACGTGTTGTTTATCTCCAATAATAGTAATACCCTTCATGGTAGAATCTATATGTTCTCCATTTTGATAAAAATTAAGATTATTACGTGTTAGTTTCCCTCCAAAAGAAAAGGTGTGTACTAAACAATGGCTATCGCTTTTTTGATCGATAAATGTATTATCAATTAAAGAGGCATGGCTATTATCGTTTTGAATTTTGTAATAATCTACAATTGCATTTTTGTTAGCAAAAATTTCGGTAACACTATTTGTTAATACAGGATTATCGGTTAAGCTTTGGTGGCGTTCTATTATCTGTACTTGTGCATTTTCTTCTACAACAATAAGATTGCGGGGTTGTAACATTAAAGCCGACTCATTTCCAGTAGAGAAATGTATAATTTGAATTGGCTTTTCTGCAATTTTACTTTTTGGAATATGTATATATGCACCTTCACTTGAAAACGCAGTATTTAAAGATGTCAAGCTATCTTTGGTAGCTATTTTATTAAAATACTTATCTATAACCGCTTTGTACTTATCTTTGTTTAATGCAGAAGACATTAAACACACATCCATTTTATCATGTGTTGTTTGTGATAAGTGTGATGAGTATTTACCATCGATAAAAATAATGTTATAAGTATCTATATCATGTAAAAAATACTTTTTTATATCCTTATAATCTAATGCATCTTCCTGTTTAGGAAATACACTATAATCTTCCTTTAAAATCCCTTTAAGAGAGGTATATTTCCAAGCTTCTTCTTTTTTAGATGGAAAGCCAGTAGCTTCGAATGTTTTTATAGCTTCTGTTCTAATATCATGAACAGGAGAATCTATATCTACGTGGTTTTCGAAAGCTAAAAAGGATGATACTAATTTTTCTTTTAAATCCATTGTTTAAGTATTCAGTTTTACAAAACTCTATAATAACTAAGAGCTGTAAACTAATTTTAAGCGTCTACTTTTTCCTTTATCCAGTCGTATCCTTTTTCTTCTAGCTCATGAGCTAATTCTTTACCACCAGATTTTACAATTTTACCTTTATATAATACATGTACATAATCTGGTACTATGTAATCTAATAAACGTTGGTAGTGTGTAATAACTACTACAGCATTGTCTTTAGATTTTAATTTGTTTACACCATTGGCAACAATACGTAAGGCATCAATATCTAAACCAGAGTCTGTTTCATCTAAAATAGCTAACTTAGGTTCTAGCATAGCCATTTGAAAGATTTCATTACGTTTTTTCTCTCCTCCAGAAAACCCTTCATTTAAAGAACGCGATAAAAACTTTCTGTCTATTTCTAAAAGTTCCGATTTTTCGCGAATTAATTTAAGCATATCCTTTGCAGGCATATCCTCTAAACCTTTTGCTTTACGATTTTCGTTAATAGATGTTTTCATAAAGTTAGTTACAGATACTCCAGGTATTTCAACGGGGTACTGAAATGATAAAAAGATACCTTTATGAGCGCGCTCTTCTGCTGCTAATTCATTAATATCTTCACCTTCTAAAATGATTTCACCTTTTTCTACTTCGTATTCTTCTTTACCTGCAATAACAGAAGCTAATGTGCTTTTTCCAGAACCATTTGGTCCCATTATAGCATGTACTTCTCCTGCTTTTACTTCAAGATTAATTCCTTTTAAAATCGACTTATCTTCAACACTAGCGTGTAGATTGTTTATTTTTAACATCGTATTATTGTCCTATTTTAATGACTTCGTTTGCTTTTGGATCTAGTGCTTTTACGCTTACTATTTCTTTAATTTCTATTCTATATGGCCAACCTTCTTCTCCTTCTGGGATTGGTGTTATTTTTCCACGAACTTGAACAGCAACACCATCTGTTGCTTCTTTTCTAAATGCTTTACCCATGTTATATAATTCGTGCATTTTATCATCTATAATTACACCATATACAGAGCTTCCAGATTGTAAAACAGCAGCATCTGCATAGTATATAAACTCGCCTGCTAATAATGTTAAGCCATCATTTTGCTTTGCTGTTTTCTCTGTTAAATCTGTTGGTGTTTTTGTAGTAACCTCAGTTGTATTTGTATCGTTTTTACAACTTGTAAATACTGAAAGACCTAAAAGTAAGATGAAAATTTTCTTCATAATTATTATAACTATTAAAGGGTTTTATACTTCCGAAAAAACGGATTGTTTTTAATTTTTATATTAACCTACTGAGCCTTCTAAACTTATTTCCAATAATTTTTGTGCTTCTACAGCAAATTCCATTGGTAATTTATTTAAAACTTCTTTACTAAAACCATTAACTATTAATGCTATGGCTTTTTCTGTATCTATACCACGCTGGTTACAATAGAAAATTTGATCTTCACCAATTTTACTAGTTGTAGCTTCGTGTTCTATTTGAGCTGTTTTGTTTTTGGCTTCTATATATGGGAAAGTATGGGCACCACATTCGTTACCCATTAATAAACTATCGCATTGAGAGAAGTTACGTGCATTTTCGGCTCTAGAACTTATTTGTACTAAACCTCTATAGGAGTTTTGAGATTTTCCTGCAGAAATACCTTTTGAAATGATTGTGGATTTAGTGTTTTTTCCTAAATGAATCATTTTAGTACCTGTATCTGCTTGCTGGTAGTTGTTTGTAACTGCTATAGAGTAAAATTCTCCAACAGAGTTATCTCCTTTTAATACACATGATGGGTATTTCCATGTTACAGCACTTCCTGTTTCTACTTGTGTCCAAGAAATTTTTGCATTGGTTTCGCAAAGTCCTCTTTTAGTAACAAAATTGTAAACCCCTCCTTTTCCTTCTGCATTTCCTGGATACCAGTTTTGTACTGTAGAATATTTTATTTCTGCATCATCTAAAGCTATTAGTTCTACAACAGCAGCGTGTAATTGGTTCTCGTCACGACTTGGTGCTGTACACCCTTCAAGATAGGATACGTAACTACCTTCGTCTGCTATAACAAGTGTTCTTTCGAATTGACCTGTTCCAGCTTGGTTAATTCTAAAGTAAGTAGATAATTCCATAGGGCAACGTACACCTTTAGGAATATAACAAAAAGAACCATCGCTAAATACAGCAGAATTTAATGCTGCATAAAAATTATCTTTTTGCGGAACAACAGTTCCTATATATTTTTTTACTAGCTCTGGATGCTCTTTAATGGCTTCAGAGATACTCATGAAAATAATTCCTTTTTCTCCTAAGGTCTTTTTAAAAGTTGTTGCTACAGAAACAGAGTCTACAACAACATCCATTGCTACGCCTGCTAACTTTTTTTGCTCGTCTAGAGATATGCCTAGTTTTTCGAAAGTTGCTAATAACTCTGGATCTACTTCATCAATACTATCATATTTAGGCTTACTATTTGGTGCCGAATAATATGAAATAGCCTGAAAATTTGGTTTTTCGTAATGTACATTAGCCCATTCAGGCTCTTCCATGGTTTTCCAAATTTTAAAGGCTTCTAGTCTCCATTCTGTCATCCACTCTGGTTCGTCTTTCTTTTTAGAAATGGCACGAACAATATCTTCGTTTAAACCAATAGGAAAGGTTTCAGATTCTATATCTGTATAAAAACCATATTCGTACTCTTTGGTTTTTAATTCTTCCCTTAAATCGTCTTCGGTATATTTGCTCATTTATTTATGAATTGAAAGATTGAAAAACGTAATTACTATATATAGTGTTAATGATTTTCGCTCTTTTTCAAATTTTTAATTATTTAATTATAAAGAGAAACTTTCTCCACAACCACAAGTTCGGTTTGCGTTAGGGTTATTAAAAACAAACCCAGTTCCATTTAATCCACCAGAATATTCTAAGGTAGTTCCTATTAAGTATAAAAAGCTTTTTTTATCGACTATAATTTTTACACCATTATCTTCAAAAACTTTATCGCCTTCTTCCTGTACTCTATCAAACTTTAAATCGTAAGATAAACCAGAACAACCACCACTCTTAACACCCACGCGTACGTAGTCTGTAGTAGCATTATAGCCATCATCAGTCATTAACTCAATGACTTTCTTTTTAGCTGTTTCAGAAACCTTTATCATAAATTTTTAGTTATAGAATTGATCTAAATAGTGTGCAAATATACAACATCAGTCGCTTTTAACCATATAACATGACATTATATTAATAAATGGTTTTATAACAAAAACCTATTAGTTAGTAAAGTCTGGGTTTGTTAGGAAAGAAGGATCGGAGAGTGTTAATAAAAAAGCTTTTAAATCGGCTTTATCTTGAGCAGATAGTTGAACGCCTCCTTGGTCTACTTTTTTCATTAAAGGATCTATGGTTGGAGAATTTTGTAAGCCTTCGCTATAATGGTTTATAACTTCTTCTAGTGTGTTAAAGCGCCCGTCATGCATATAAGGAGCAGTATAGGCAAGGTTACGTATAGAAGGCGATTTAAATTTACCATTGTCTGTAGGGTCTCCTGTAACGCCACCAAGACCAAGATCTGTAAATGTAGCATCTAAGCCATTATTGTGGAAAATATTATCTGTCCATAATGGATTATTAGGGCTTCCATGACAATGAAAACAATCTCCTTTAGATTCTTGCATAAAAACGTCTAGCCCGTTTAACTCCTCTGGTGTTAAAGTGGCTTGGCCAAGTAGGTATTTATCGAATTTTGAATTTGAAGAGATTAGTGTGCGTTCAAATTGTGCAAGGGCTTTGGCTGTTAATTCTTTTGTAATTGTTGTGGTGTTAAACGCTTTTCTAAATAGTTCTGGATATTCTGAGTCGGCAGATAGTCTATCTACGACATTATCCCAGTCACTATGCATTTCTATAGGGTTTTGGACTGGTTCTAGGGCTTGTCTTTCTAAACTTAGTTCTTTGCCATCCCAGGCAAAGCGTTCATTATAATTCCAAGCTAGATTAAATAAAGGCATAGAGTTACGTGTACCCAAATTACCATCTATACCTTCGCTAAATGCTGTGTTGTCTGTAAAAGCATTTTGTGGAGCATGACATGTTGCACAGGCTTGTGTTTGGTCTCCAGAGAGTATGTTATCGTAAAATAGCTTTTTACCTAAAGCAACACCTTCTACTGTTTGTGGGTTATTACTAGGAATAACTGGAGGGATTATATTTTGCTCAAATAAAGGAGGAATGTCTAACGCTAAAGGCGTAGGTTCGTACCCTTGATTTAATTGACTTTCCTCATCTGAGCATGATGATACTAAGATGAGGAAAGTTAAATAAACAATATGTAATCCGTATTTTTTCATTTTTATTGAGTGATTTCTCCTAAAGTAAACACACCATTTTTTCCATTAGCATTCATCATTATTTGTGCTGCAGAATTTGGCATTAACATTTGGTTTAGTACATTTAAATCCCATGTGTTAGGGTTTTTAAACCATTCTGCTAAATTTGCTTTTACTTCTATTGTTGCATCATTTGTTATAGATACTGCACCAAGATCTACGTTAAAAAAAGTGTCCTGCGGGAATGTAGGATTCATACCAGGATTATCTACAGCTCTAATTGCATGATAATTAAATCCTTGTTCGGTATTAGAAGCGTTTGTAAATTTCCCATCAAATTGCATATAATGGTAACCTCCTCCCATCATAGCAGGTACGTTAAAGTTTTCACTGTTTAAGTCTGTATAATTTTCAGCATTGTCTTCGTTGTTAAATCCAAATGTAAAAGATACATTAGTATATGTTCCTGTTGGAATATTTGTATCAAGATTATATGTTAATCTATTATTATTGGTAACATCAATTAAATTATGCCCATTTATTACAATTTTTTCTCCATTTGTTTTGGTAAATGTTACATTAGAAATTAGGTAGCGTAATCTTGTAATGGTTAAGACTTCGCCATTAGCATTAGTGTATTCTGTGTTTTCAAAATCTGCATTAGTAATAGAGGTTCCGTCCCAATTGTGAGAGAATCTAAGACTTGTTTTTGCAGATGCTTTAATGTTATCATCATTATCTTCACCACATGAAGTAAAGCTAATAGCCGCAGCTATTAACAAAATAAATATTTTTTTCATTTTCAATTTTTATTTAATTTTTACGAGTAATAGGTCTGTAAAACCTTTATTTTCTGTTATATCGGCATTGTTACTAGAAGTCTCACCAACAAGAACAACTGTTTTATCATTTAATTCGGTAATACCGTAGGCGAAATCTATTTCGGTACCACCTATAGTTTTTTGCCACTGTAATTCTCCAGTGCTACTAACTTTTATAGCCCAAGCATCATTTTGACCTTGATTTGTTGTTACGTCTCCATTATCACTACGAGAGCTTCCTGAGAGTAAGAAACCGTTGTCTTGTGTTCTAGTAATAGATCGTGCCACATCGAAACTTGTACCTCCTATGGTTTTTTCCCATAATAATTCACCCGCTGGTGAAATTTTAATTAACCACAAGTCTGCCGCTCCATTGTTGTTAGAAACATCGGTATCTGTACTTCTAGTATCTCCAGCAATTAGGTAATTGCCGTCTCCAGATTTAGTAATGCCTCTTGCTTCATCTATTTCTGAACCACCAAAAGATTTTTCCCAAACTAGAGCGCCTTCTGAAGAGATTTTAATAACCCAGAAATCGTAAGTTCCTTTGTTTCCTGTAATATCGGTATCTTGACTGTCTGATCGTCCAGCAATAATAAATCCATTATCTGCTGTTTCTACAACACCTTCTGGTGTATCTGTAAAATTACCTCCAAAATATTTACTCCATTGTAATTCTCCTGTAGCATTTAATTTAATCGCCCAGTAATCTCCTCCTGCATGTAATGTAGCATTGGTTTTAGTGTTACCTTGGCCACCAGATGCTGTGACATCTAATACGCCTGTTATTAAATAACCACCATCTGACGATTGTGTTAAGGCTGTACCAGTATCTGATCCAGAAAATCCAAAAGATTTTTGCCAAGTTATATTACCAGAGGCATCTAATTTTGCTATCCAATAATCTTGAGCGCCTTCATTTACTGAAACATCTTCGTCGTTACTAAAACTGTATCCTAAAATAGCATAACCGCCATCTTGAGTTTGTATTATTTCATTTCCTCTATCGTCATCTGTTCCTCCATAAGTCTTGTTCCATTGCAATTGGCTTGCAGCGTTAAACTTTAAAACCCAATAGTCGTAACTTATATTTTGTTTATCTGTAACATCTCCATCCATGCTTTGTGTGTAACCTAAAACGGCATAACCACCATCTGTTGTATTAATTACAGATCTGGCACTTTCATTTTTAGAACCTCCATAAGTTTTTACAAACTCTATCTCTCCGGTTGCTTCTGGAGAAGGGGTAGGGTTAACATTGCCAGGGCTATCATCTTTAGAACAACTAAACAATAATAAAACAGCAATTATGGGTATGTATTTTTTTAAATTCATATTATTTTTTATGTACCACTTTGTCTAACAATAAATAAGCCTCCTTCTATGTCTCCTAAAATAATATTTCCGCTAGCAAAGTATGGGTATAGACTCCATACACCATTAAAACTAGCACTATCACTAGAAGGGAAAGTATCAAAGTAGCCTATTTCTGTCATTGAGTTGGTTGCTGCGCCTATATTTGTTATATCTAGTACTCGCATTCCTGCTCTATAGTTAGATAAAAAGTATTTGTTTCCTTTAACATAGCCGTTGTGATCTATAGCGGCAGTAGGCCCTAAATATGTAGAAGAAGCTGTAGGGTTGTCTAAATCACTAAAATCGAATACTAATGTTTTGGTATTGAATCCGAAACCTTGTTCATCTAATTCGTCTCCTAGTATAAAGTAACGATGATCTTCTGTAAACCACCCTTGGTGTGCATAAGCTGTTTGTGGGTATGTAAACTCGCTAATAGCAATAACATTTGTTTTATCTGTTACGTCTAGTACTACAACTTTATCTGTATTACCATTACTACCTACATATATTTGTTTTCCAGCATGTTCTGTGTCTGGTCCATTGTATGTTACAACTTGAGCATCATGAGAGTAACCTCCAGCAGTATAGTCTCCTAATAATGTTGGATTAGTAGGGTTTGAAATATCTATAAAAATCGGCCCACCTCCATTAGTAGAATTACAGCCAACAAGATATGCTACTGCTTCGCTTTCATTAATAACAATATTATGGCAACTTCCAACTCCTGTATAAATAGCATCTGCAGTAAATGTTTCTGGTGCATTAGCTACATTTCTTAGACGAGTAAGATCGAATACTTGCATGCCATGTGGTCCTACACCATCTGCAACAATAAAGGCATGATTATTATAAACTTTAACATCTCTCCAAAAATTAGTTCCAGCCGAAGTGTTTAATCGTCCTAAAAACACTGGGTTTGTTGGGTCTGTTACATTAACAAATGCTGTTGCATTAGTTAAACCTACTAATGCATATTCATTACCATTACTAGGGTCTGTCCATCCCCATATATCACTTCCTTCTGTGTCAGGGTCCCCTCCTAATACTTCTGCACTAACAGTGCCAAGCAAATCATAATCATTACAAGGGTATGGTCCAGCCATACCGTTCTCGCATGGGTGCAAAGGGACAATAGTGTTCCCTCCGTTATTTCCCCCGTTACCTCCATTTCCATTATTACCTCCATTTGGAGTTTCAATTACTATATCTGTCGGTTCGTCTGAGCAACTTAAGGCTGTAGACAATAGAAGCGTAGTACAAAAGAGTACTCTTGATAGTTGTAGAACGGTACTGGAGTATTTCATGTTTATAAATTTTATTTCAACACTAATTTTTTAGTGATAGTATTATTTATTTTAATAAGGTATATCCCTTTAGAATAATCTGTTGTAGGTAAAACGAATGTGTCCTTATTAATATTGTTTTTTGAATAGACATTTTGACCCAATATGTTATAAATAGATACACTTTTAATTTGTTTCCCTGATGGCGATTTAATTGTAGCTACAGAGGTTGTTGGGTTTGGTGATAAAGAAAATGCTTTTGGGTCTTCAAATTCATTAGTGCTTAAAGTATTACTTTGCCTAACAATAATTAAACCACTTTCAATATCACTTATAATTATATTTCCACTTGCAAAATAAGGATAAACACTCCATGCTCCATGAAAACTTGCACTATTACTACTTGTATAAGTATCAAAGTGTCCTATTTCAGAATTTGTGTTGTTAGATGATACTAAAGTTGGTACATCTAATACTCTTAATCCAGCACTATAATTTGCTAAATAAAATTTATTGCCTTTAACATAACCATTGTGGTCTATAGCATTTGTTGGGCCAGTGTATGTTTTAATTAATGATGTATTAGAAAAATCGGCATCTAAATCATTAAAATCGAAAATTACAGTTTTTGTTTGTACTCCAAAACTTTGCTCATCACCTTCATCTCCTAAAATAAAATAACGTTGATCGTCTGTAAACCACCCTTGGTGTGCATAGCTTATTTGTGGATAAGAAAACTGATTTATTGATATTATATTGTTTTTATCTGTTACGTCTAATATTACTACTTTGTTAGAGTTACCATTACTTCCTATAAAAATTTGCTTTCCTGTGTAATCAGAATCTGGTCCATTATATGTTATTACTTGAGCATCGTGAGTATAACCTCCAGCAGTATAGTTACCAACAGTATCTGGGCTTGCAGGATTAGTTATGTCTACAAAAATTGGGCCTCCACCATTAGCAGATACACAACCTACTAAATAAGCAATTCCTTCACTTTCGTTAATTACTATATTGTGACAACTTCCAATGGTAACATCTCCTGGATCTCCTGTATATTTAAGCACTTGAGCGCCATCGTAAGTTAAATCTGGATCTACTCCATTTCTTAAAATTGTTAAATCAAAAACTTGCATTCCATGTGCGCCAACGTTATCGGCTACTATAAATGCATGGTTATTATAAACCTTAACGTCTCTCCAAAAATTATTTCCTGCTGCCGATTCTATTCTTCCTAAAAAAACAGGATTTACTGGGTCTGTTACATCTACAAAAGCGGTACTATTAGTCATTGCTATTATAGCATATTCTTTACCATCTAAAGGATCTGTCCAACCCCAAATATCACTACCTTCTGGATTTCCTGATGTAGTGGCTAGTGTAGATACGGGTATTCTAGACATAAAATCGTAATCATTACATGGGTAAATTCCAGCCATTCCTGTAGTTGTATTACAAGGTGTTTGGGCAAAAATTGCTTGAAATAAAAAGCAAAAAATAATAGTAAAGGGGTAACTTTTAATCATCTGTATTGGTTTTGAGTAAAATAAGATACGCAAAGTATAACAAAAAGCGATAAAATGCACACTTTAAACGTTAAACTACTGTTTAAAAATGTCTTATTTTAATTTTTAAGTAAAAATTTAGCTAGAGAATTAAGGTTAACTAGACTAGAAT
>NZ_JBSHNS010000062.1:0-428 GCF_053601635.1 Pontimicrobium sp. MEBiC01747 | reverse complement strand
GTCTATAGCTGTATCACCAATTCTGGTTCCTATTGTAATGATATCATCTCTAGTTAAAAAGACTCCAAAAGGAATATTTTGTATTGGGAAATCTGAGTTTTTATCGACGTGTAACCACGACTTTCTATCTGGATTGTTAGCAGTTATTGGCATAACAGTTGTGTTTATTAAAAGTGATTTGTTATTCTATTCAAACCTACATATTTTTTTTATTTAAATGCAATAAAATGGGTAAAAAATAGATGTATTTTACCAAATAAATAAAAAGTAAGAGTATTGAAAGTAAATATGTGATTTAATGAATAATATAACTAATCTATTTCTTATTTTTGAATTCTATTTTAAATTTAGATATCAAAATTCATGCAACGCGACGAACAAATTTTTGAATTAATACAGGCAGAAAAAGAACGCCAATTAGATGGAAT
>NZ_JBSHNS010000061.1:0-5464 GCF_053601635.1 Pontimicrobium sp. MEBiC01747 | reverse complement strand
GTCTAGTATTCTCATCACTAATAATGTGAATGAAATAGATGCCATTATTTAAATAAGATAAATCTGTTTTAATAGCATTATTCTCTTTGGTAAATAATAGGTTAATTTGCTTTCCGGAAATATCGTATAATTCAGCAGACTTAGTATTTATTTCAGCATTACTTTTTATAATAACACTGTCTGTTGTTGGGTTAGGGTAGGTTACAAAATCTGCTGTATTAAATTCAGTAGTGTTTAACGTTGTTCCTTCAATGATTAGGTGAGATTGATTTATAGCAGGATTTAATAATTCATCAATATTGCCAGATGGCCATTTAACTACTATTTTTGTAATAGCAGTTTCTGTACCAAGTCCAAAATGAGTTAATAAAGAGTTCATCGTTCCGTAACTTTCTCCAGAGCGTACTTCTCTTATCTGCATTAAGCCAGTTCCATAATGTAATTCTATTCTAGCTCCAATACCATTTCTATTGCTAGGGCCACCTTGTAACCTAACTTTGCTCCAGTTATAGTTATTACCGTCACCATTATTTAAAAATAAAATGTCTGGGTTAGAGGATGGACTATTATAACCAGAAGCAAAACCAGCAATAACATCTATTAATCCATCATTATTTAAATCTCCAGTAGCTCCACTTTGTATAACTAGACCTCCAGTTGGAAATGGGTTGGCAATGGCAGTAAATGTTTTATTACCATTGTTTTTAAACAAATAATGGTTTGAGCTGCCTGTTGTTACCGTAACAAACATATCTATATAGGTGTCGTTATCGAAATCTTCCATCATAACCTGAATACTAGTCCCTAAATTTGTTAATTCGGTTACAATACCAGAACTAGCAGTAATATCAGTAAATGTTCCATCTCCATTATTCTCATATAAAGTACTTATAATATCGTGGTTAAGAACAAAACAGTCTAAATCTCCATCATTATCAATGTCTTCAAAATTAGCAGCCCAAGATTGGGCTAAAGGCCTTAAGCCTGCAGCTTCTGCTACATCTGTATAGTTTCCATTACCATCGTTTTGAAGTAAAAGATTAAGACGCCTACCATCCATAGTATTCGTTACACCTAATCTGCATTTTGAAATGTATAAATCTTGATCTCCATCATTATCATAGTCTGTCCAGATACTTCCATAGTTACCTGAATTGTCTGAAGGTACTGTTGATGCAGTGTTAATTAACGATAAATCGTAGGTAAGAGTCCCAGTATTTGTGTTTTTATATGGAGAAGAAATGCCATCATCATGACAAGCAAAAATATCTATCATACCATTATTATCTATGTCTGCAAAGTTTAAATTTTGCACAAAAATGCTAGCTCCACCTAAAGCGTTAGAGGTGTAAGATGTTCCATTATTATTAGCGGTAATGAGTTTTAACCCATTATAAGAGCCACCAGTAAAAATATCATTATAACCATTGTGGTCTACATCTGCTATACATATACCCCAAGAATTACCACCTATAGCTCCAAAATTATAGCGTGTAAATGTTCCACTAGCTGTTTGGTATTCAATTTCTAGACTATTAGCGTTAGATAATCTAATGATGTCATCTAAACCATCAGCATTCATATCGCTTACACCAATAGCAACACCGCTAGTAAGAGAGGAATTAACTAAAGATGCATTAGCATTTGTAAATGTAATTTGGGAGTAACTCAATAAGGAGGACAATAAAAAAGCGAAAAAAAGAAGTTTTTTGTTCATAATATAAGTTAGTTTGGTGGTAATAAATATTTTTTTATAACGGGTAGCTTATTGTAGGGACAGGTATTACTTCTGTTTTTTTTGAATACTAAAAGATACGATTTTTAAATGATAACTTTCGTATTTTTGTTATATGCAAAAACTAATTATAATAAACGGGCCAAATTTAAATTTATTAGGTAAGCGTGAACCAAACATTTATGGAAACTTATCGTTTACAGAGTTTTTAGATACTGTAAAAGAAAAATATCCTAATGTAAGTTTAGATTATTTTCAATCTAATATAGAAGGCGAATTAATAGATAAGTTACAAGAGGTTGGTTTTAGTTATGATGGTATTATACTAAATGCTGCGGCTTATACACATACTTCTGTAGGTATTGGTGATGTAGTTAAGGCTATTGAAACCCCTGTGATAGAGGTACATATCTCTAATACTTTTGGTAGGGAAGAGTTTAGGCACCAATCGTACATATCTACAAATGCAAAAGGTGTGATTCTTGGCTTCGGTCTACAGAGTTACGAATTAGCAATCCAGAGTTTTCTTAATTAAAATGATGAAGATGAGGAACGTAGTTTTTATAACCTTGTTATTGTTTAGTTTTAGTAGTACTGTATTTGCGCAAACTAATGCGGACAGCTATGGAGTAAAAGGTGGTTTAAATCTAACGTTTTTTAAAGTTGTAGAAGGTGGTTTTGGTACTAACCCAGAAGTTGCTACAGGCTTTTATGCAGGTGTTTTTGCAGATTTTAATATTGAAAGCAATTTTAATATTCAACCAGAATTACTGTACATAGGTCTAAATGATTTTAAGTTTTTAAACGCTCCTATATATTTAAAATATAACGTGGATAATAATTTTAATGTACTAGTAGGGCCAAGTTTAAATTACTTTTTCGATTTTTTTTCAAATAAACTAAAAATAAGAGCAGATATTAGTACTGCTTATAACATAACTTCCTCTATAGATGTGCATTTAAAATACACTATAGGGTTTCAAGAGATTACTCCTAACGGTTTATTTATAGGACTAGGATTTAGATTATAAAACTAGTTTGCCATATAAATACACTTATTATTTATGAAATTATTATCATAATTTTTTAATACTTTTTAATTTTAATTAACGTCCCCTTTCATTTTGTTTGTGATTTACTTGTGATTTTTTAACATTATAAGCCGATAGATTTGTGCTATTAATCATATAAAACACAAACTAACATGAAAAACAACATCATTACTCTTTTAGTATTACTTATGGCATTTATCTCTAATGCTCAAGAAGACAAAACACAAGAAAAAGAAAAAGTAACCTTTGGCGTTACTGCTGGTTTTTCTAATATGGCTTTGCAATATAATAGCGGCCAAGTTAGTAAAAACGGTTTTTTTGGAGGTGTAAATGTAGACTTCCTATTATCTAATAAATTACATATTCAACCCTCTTTATTATATACAAAAGGAGACCGATCTAGTTTTTTAAAAGTACCTGTAATGCTTAAATATTATGTTGCAAAATCTGTAAATGTGCAGTTAGGCCCCGAAGTTATTTTGGGATTAGATAGAACCTTTAATAAAGCTGCGGGTTTAAACTTAG
Organism: Pontimicrobium sp. MEBiC01747; assembly: GCF_053601635.1. Classification (NCBI taxonomy): domain Bacteria; kingdom Pseudomonadati; phylum Bacteroidota; class Flavobacteriia; order Flavobacteriales; family Flavobacteriaceae; genus Pontimicrobium; species Pontimicrobium sp. MEBiC01747. The sequence goes on along the minus strand of NZ_JBSHNS010000061.1, from coordinate 2,152 downwards.
GAGCAGGTTTAGGGTACGACCTTGGTAAACGATTTTTTATTGAAGGGCGGTATAGCTATGAGTTAACAGACAGAACGTATAATTTAAGCACTTTAAAATATAATAATCTAACGATTGGTTTTGGGTATAAATTTTAAAATAAAAAACAATTGGCTATATATTGTATGCTATTTTACTAGCATTTATCTGTTTAGTCAAGAAAAAAGAGAAGTAGAAACCTCAATTTTAACAGATAATACTCCAAGTATCTATTCTAATTACTTTTTAGAATTTAAAATTAATGACAACTGGAACTTAAAATTGGAGAAACATATCTATAGTTTTAAAAAGCATACATTATATGAATTTCCATTATTATTTAAATATAAATTTAAAGACAAAGTAAGTTTATTGTTAGGGCCAAAATTAGACTTACTAAAAAATAATACTAGCGGGCGGTATACAGATGTATATTTATATAGTAGTTTAGGTGTAGAAAAAGAAGTTTTAAAAAATATATCTATACAAGGACTTTATAATTATAGAGTAAAGGGAGAATCTCCACCATCAGAGTTTTATTCTTCGGGCTCTAGAAATTCTGTTAAAGTTACAAGTAAGATAAAGTTCTAATAAAAAAAGACGATTCTTAATGGAATCGTCTTTTTAATTTATAGATAAAACTTATTTTATAAGTGTATTACTTCATCATAAGCATCTGCTACAGCTTCCATAACCGCTTCACTCATTGTTGGGTGAGGGTGGACAGCTTTTAATACTTCATGCCCTGTAGTTTCTAATTTACGACCTAAAACAGCTTCAGCAATCATATCTGTAACACCAGCACCAATCATGTGGCAACCTAGCCATTCGCCATACTTAGCATCAAAAATTACTTTTACAAAACCATCTTTAGTTCCAGCTGCACTTGCTTTACCAGAAGCAGAGAATGGAAATTTACCAACTTTAATATCTAAACCTTGCTCTTTAGCTTGTTTTTCAGTTAAACCAACACTAGCAATTTCTGGAGAACAATATGTACAACCAGGAATGTTTCCGTAGTCTAAAGCTTCAACATGTTGTCCAGCAATTTTTTCTACGCATAAAATACCTTCAGCAGAAGCAACGTGAGCTAAAGCCTGCCCAGGGGTAACATCACCAATAGCATAATAACCAGGGATATTTGTTTGGTAGTAATCGTTAACTAATATTTTATCTCTATCTACAGCAATACCAACATCTTCAAGACCAATACCTTCTATATTTGTTTTAATACCTACAGCAGATAATACTAAATCGGCTTCTAAAACCTCTTCACCTTTTTTAGTTTTTACCGTAGCTTTTACACCATCTCCAGAAGTATCAACACTAGTTACTTCGGCAGAAGTCATAATTTTAATACCACTTTTCTTAAACGATTTTTCTAATTGTTTAGAAACATCAGCATCCTCAACAGGCACTATACTTGGTAAATACTCTACAATAGTAACATCAGTACCCATAGAGTTATAGAAGTAAGCGAACTCTACACCAATAGCTCCAGAACCAACCACAATCATTTTTTTAGGTTGTTTCTTTAAAGTCATAGCCTGTCTATATCCTATTACTTTTTCACCATCTTGTGGTAAACTAGGTAGTTCTCGAGAACGAGCCCCCGTAGCAATTACAATATGGTCTGCACTATACTCAGTACCATCTACTTCTACTTTTTTTCCAGTTTTTAATTTTCCAAAACCATTAATAACATCAATTTTGTTCTTTTTCATTAAAAACTGAACACCTTTGCTCATGCCTTCTGCAACATTTCTACTACGGTTTACCACCGCATCAAAATCTTTGTCATACTCTTTAACGGATAAGCCATAATCATTAGCATGCTTTAAGTATTCAAATACCTGAGCAGATTTTAAAAGCGCCTTTGTTGGAATACATCCCCAGTTAAGGCAAACCCCACCAAGACTTTCTTTTTCTATAACTGCAGTTTTAAAACCTAATTGAGAGGCTCTAATAGCTGTAACGTAGCCACCAGGACCACTACCAAGTACAATAATATCGTATTTACTCATCGTAATTTTTTTAGTCGTTTTTAACAAGCTACGAATTTACAAAACATAGCTGTAATAATAAATTGAAGTTTCATTTTTATTTAGGCGTGCCCTAAAGGTCAGGCTATCAC
>NZ_JBSHNS010000060.1:0-326 GCF_053601635.1 Pontimicrobium sp. MEBiC01747 | reverse complement strand
GTATCAGAGAAAGTAAAAAGCTATGATAATATTGCTATAGATTTTAAATATGTATTAGAAAAGAAAAAAGAAAATATTAAGCAAGAAACACGTGGAGATGTTACATTGCAAAAAGACAAGTATAAACTTAATATATTAGGAATTACTAGAATTTTTGATGGTTCTAAATTGTATTCCATTAGCCCTGCAGACGAAGAAGTAACAATTTCTAATGAAAATGAAGACGACGAAAATAGTATTACGCCAAGTAAAATGCTTTCATTTTACGAAGAAGGCTTTACTTACAAAATGGATATTGTTCAAAATGTAAAAGGAAGAAAAATACA
>NZ_JBSHNS010000059.1:0-970 GCF_053601635.1 Pontimicrobium sp. MEBiC01747 | reverse complement strand
GTATTACTTTTTGTTTTAGTATCTATAATCGATTTTTTCAAAGAACCATTTGCATGGTTAACTGGCGGCGTAGAAGAAGTGGTGAAATTTGCTTTTAATGGGCACAGTTTAATTGTATTAGCTGGTGGTGGCTTTATTATTTATACTGCTATTAAAGAAATATGGCACATGATTGCTGTTAAAGATTTAAGCCGTGATGTAGAAGGTGAGGGGAAGAAAATTAAATCTTCAAACGCGGTTATAGCAAGTATTGTATTAATGAATTTAGTATTTTCTTTCGACTCTATCTTAGCTGCCATTGGGTTAACCAGTGAAATAGAAAACGATACAACAGCTTTTATAGTCATGGCTATTGCAATAGTTGTTAGTGGATTATTAATGTTAATTTTAGCAGATAAAATCTCTGTATTCCTTGCTAAAAATAGAATGTATGAAGTTCTTGGGCTTTTTATATTATTTATTGTAGGTATAATGTTAGTAACAGAAGGTGGGCATTTAGCTCATATTAAAATATTTGGAAACCCTATTGAGCCCATGAGCAAAACAACTTTCTATTTTGTGATTGCTATACTAGTGGTAACAGATATTGTACAAGGGCGTTACCAGAAAAAGCTAATAAAAGAACAAGAAGATAAACAATAACCAGAATACGAAGACTTGAAAGCATTATTTAGCTGTCTTTTTTCTTTTTAATAGGAAAAAAAACAGCATATAGTCCAGCGATTACTATACCAGATAAAATCCAAAGTGTTTGAATGTGTTTTCCTGGTTGATAATTGCTTTCGTCTGTATTTAAAACTTGAATACTAAAGAACCATAGTATCAATCCAATACTAAAGAATAGTCTTCTTTTAATAAGAGTTTGTTTTCTAATTTTTTTAATCATTTTAATAAAGTTATTTTTCTTTATAAAGGGGCCTTAATTTATATTTAAATAAGTTCTTGGAAAACTATTTTTTATCTAGTTTAA
>NZ_JBSHNS010000058.1:0-7466 GCF_053601635.1 Pontimicrobium sp. MEBiC01747 | reverse complement strand
CTAAACTATTTTTTGTTCAATTCAAAATTGTAGCTAACATTTACGTTATTTGATAATTTGTCACTGACAACTTTAGGAATTTCTATATCAAAATCTGAAACAGTCACAGTAAAATCACCTGTAACCGTTATTTTTCCGTCTAGCATAGCTAAGCTTAGCTTTTCGTTGTTTAATTGTTTCGTTTTTCCATGAAAGGTTAAAGAACCATTAAAACTGTATTCGGTGGCTGTTTTAGAAAGTTTAGAAACATCAAAATCAGCAATATTACCTTTAAAAGTCGCCTTAGGGAAATCGTCGGATTCGGCATAATTTTCATTAAAATGCTCTTCCATTAAAGCATTTTTAAAACGAAAACCTTTTACTAATACCAACGCAGCAAAGTCACCATTTGTAGTATTTATAATGGCAGTAGTGGATGTATTTGTCGCTTTAACTTCTTCTACGGCCGGTACAGAAGCTTCAAAAGTAGTGCTTCCTGTTTTTGTGTAATATTTTTGAGCCAAAGCTACAGAGGATGTAAATGCTAAGGCTATTACAAATGCTATTTTTTTCATAATCTTTTAGTTTATTAATAAGTAATCAAATAGTTTGCCAAAGCTCCATTTAATTCTCTAGCAAACCATCTGCTTGCCATTGTACAACAATATCTATAAAATTTTGCGGTAACCTTGGGCCTCCTAATGGCATGGCTCCAGCGTCTCCAGCCTGAGCAGAAATTCTATTAATTAAATTAATACTCTCTACAGAAGTTTTTACATCATTATAAGTTACTAAAGATGTAGATGCACCATTTATTGGAGGATTGTTATGGCAAGAAATGCAATTATTATCTATTATAGATTTTACATTAGCATCGTAAGTAACAAATACATTAGGTTCTATTACTATAGGTTCAGTTAAATCGTCTTCACTTGCATTATCGCAAGCCATAAAGGCATATAAGGATAAGAAAAGTATGTAGGTTATTTTTTTCATAAGTTTAATTTTTTTTGTGACTAGAAGTTTCTGCTTAAGTTAAATCCGAAATAGATATCTCCATCTCCCCAATCTCCTGTTGCTTGACCTAAAAAGCCATTAGCATTCATAGCTTGAGAGTTACTTAAATGCATTTGGAATACATGTCCTCCAGTTTCTAAATCGAAACCAATAGATAACGGATTTTTAAATGGAGAGTTACTAGCTCTGTTTAAATGCCATCCGTAATCTGCATTAAAAGACCAACGTTTACCTAATTTGTAGCGACCACCCATACCTAAAGCAAATTGAGAGTTGTCTTGCTCGTTTAAAACAACAAAATTATCATGGAAAAAAGTTGGGGCTAATTCTAATGTTAATTTTTTACTTACTTTTCTAGCTATTAATAATTGCGCGGTATAGCCAACACGGTGTTTAAATTTTAGTTTAGGTAAGTTTGCTTTTTCTAAACCTGTATTAATATATACAGAATTATAACCAACCATAGTAAAAGGGAAACCATTATCTTGTTGCCTCGTTAATCTATATTTTAAAGCCCCCTCGTATATTTTTTGGAAAGAACTTCTAGAGACACTAACATTAATAGCATCTGTTAAACCATAAACAAAATTTAAACGTGTTACGGCATCATCTAGTCCAAAAAAGTTGTCTAAACCATTTTCTAAACTCCCAAATCGATGAGAGACTACAAAGGTTAATTCTTTTTTTGCAACGAGTTTAGTAGATTCAAAATTTACAATCTTTAGACCTTTAAAACTTGCCGAAGCATAATTGTTAGCATTGTCATCTGTATCTATTTCATCTAATAAATCATCTTGAGCGAAGATGGTTAATGGGAGAAAAAGAATAATAAATAGTAATTTCTTCATAGTTTTTGTTTAGTTTTTAATACTGCATTGATCTAATTTAACTTGCTCTAATAAGTCATCGTAACCTATACAGCGCCCTTTTATGGTTATGTTATCGTTTATTTTAAATTTAGTAGTCTCATTACCTTCACTTAAATTACAAAAAAGAGTATTATTTATTGTAAGATCTTTTGCATTGACTTCTGTTATATTACCAGAGACCATAATTGTTTTATTTAAATACTTGGTTTCTGCTGTAGTAGCATCTTCTGCAAATTCTTTAGCAATAGCATCAGAAGTTACTATAAATTCGGGTTTTTCGGCATCGATGTCTCGATGGTCTTGATAGATGTAACTATATCCTAGATAGCCTCCTATAACAGCTATTAATAGAATAATCCAATAGAGTTTTTTCATAAAGATGTTTTTTTAAGTAATATAAAAAATATTAAGGACTTAATAATTAATGTTTTTAAAAAGTACTACTAGTTTTAATGTTTTGCTTTAGAAACCCATAATCACTTTTTAGAAACTAATAGGGTAGATACATTTAAGGACCTCGTAATTTAGTCCCTAAAAATATATTATGAAAACTATAATGCTATACGTTACTCTATTTATCTGTAATATAGTAATAGCAAATACTATACCTGCTCATTCTTTAAATTCATGTGAATTTAATAACTGTGTCGTTACTATTCTAGATGCTAATTTTAAGTCGGCATTAGTTAATAATGGTAATATAAATACTAATGGAGATACCGAAATACAATGTAGTGAAGCGGCTGCATATTCATTCATTTTAAACCTTGGTAATTTAAATATATCAGATTTAACAGGAGTGGAAGCGTTTACAAGTATACCAGAGCTAAGAGCAAGTAATAACCAAATAACAAGTCTTGATTTAACAGGTATGACAGCTATAGAGAAGGTTATCGTTAATGATAATCAAATTAACACCATTACTATTAGTGGTACTCCTAATTTAAAAGATTTACAATTAAAAAATAATCAACTAGCAACTATCGATTTAACTAACGTTTCAAGTTTAGAATCTCTTATTGTTTCTGAAAATGTATTAACTGCATTAGATGTTTCTAACAACCCAGGACTTTTGGGATTAGCTTGCGATAATAATAGTTTATCGAGTTTAGATGTTACCTCGAATACTAGTTTAACGCAGTTGTTTTGTAACAATAACACAATTAGCTTTTTAAATATTACTAACCTTACAAATTTAAACAGATTATTTTGCCAATTTAATAGTTTAGTAGATTTGGATATTTCTACCAATACGGGTTTACAAGAATTATTAGCTAACGATAATAGTTTAAATGCATTGGATACTTCTAATGCGGTATTGTTAGAGCAGTTATTTATTCAAAATAACAATATTTTTAGTATAGATTTAACTAATAGCCCCAATTTGTTTGTATTGTACTGTAGTAACAATATTTTTAATACACTCAATGTTACTAATAATATAAACTTACAAGCAATAGTATGCGACAATAATGACTTAACTGCTTTAGATCTTTCTTTTAATTCTGTTTTAGTAGGTGCTATCTGTAATGACAATAATTTGAGTAGTTTAACTATTGCAAACGGAAATAATACTAATATAATAAACGCTAATTTTGTTGTAACTAATAATCCAAATTTACTTTGCATTGAAGTAGATAATGTTGCTTACAGTGATGCTAATTGGACTAATAAAGATGCTGTTGCATCTTACGGAACAAATTGCGCTACATTGTCTGTCTCTACATTTGCTATTGAAACTATTGCAGTATACCCTAATCCTGCAAAACATACTTTAAACATTGCAATTCCAACTGAGCTAAACACTATCTCTATTTATACTTTAGATGGAAAAAAAGTTTTAAAAACAAAGTATAAATCTATAGCTGTATCTAATTTACAAAGTGGAGTATATTTAATAAAAATTGAAGATGTATCTGGTAAACAGTTTACCAAACGCTTTGTTAAGCAGTAATTTAATAATTAAAAACTGGTGTTATTCGCTATAATTATCAGGGAGTTCTATCTTTACTTTGTATTTTTCTAATTGATTAAGGTAATCTTTTAATGAAAAGTTTTGATGATCGAACTCCAACTGGCGTTGTTTTTTCATTTCATTACGTTTTAATGCTTTTAAAAAACGTTTCACTTCCTGTTTATCGTTTAAAATTAACCCAGGAACTTCTACAGATTGGCCAGCTTCGTTTTTTGCAACCATAGTAAAGTAAGACGAATTACAATGTTTTATGCTCCCCGATTGAATATGCTCTGCTTCAACACGAATGCCAACTACCATAGAGGTACGCCCAACATAATTTACCGATGCTTTCATGGTAACTAATTCACCAACTTCAATTGGTGCTAAAAAATCTACAGTGTCTACAGACGCTGTGACACAATAGGTTTTAGAGTGTTTAGAGGCGCATGCAAAAGCTATTTGATCCATTAGTCCTAAAATATAACCACCATGAATTTTTCCACTAAAATTGGAGTGAGAAGGTAACATAAGTTCAGAAATACTAATACGAGAAGCGTCTACAGGTTTATAGGTATTCATTATACTTAAGTTTAAAGGTTATGTTTTTTTATATAATATTCTATTTCTCTCATTTTGTAAAAACCAGCAATAATAAGTGCTATACCAATAATTACCATTATAATGGAAAAAAAGAGATTTGCTTCTGGAACGTCTATAATTGTTTCAAAACCTAAAAGACCACTAATTCCCGGAGCAGTTACAGCAGCTCCAGCTAAAAAAGGCCATATGTATTGAAAACGTAATGTCCATTTATAGATTAAATTTTCATTAATCTTCATTACTTTCGGCACGTTTTATAAAAGATTCAGGGAGTGCTTTTTTTGCTTTAGCTCCCATTTTCTTTAATTTTTCTACACTAGTAATTAAGTTGCCTCTTCCGTCTACTAATTTATTCATTGCTGCAGAATAATCTGTTTTTGCAGAATCTAGTTTTTTACCAACACCTGTTAAATCTTTTACTAAGCCTTCAAATTTATCGTACAAAGCTCCAGCTTGTCTTGCTATTTCTATGGCATTACGCTGCTGTTTTTCGTTATTCCACATGGTATCTATAGTACGTAAAGTAGCTAATAGGGTAGAAGGTGTAACGATAACTATATTACGCTCAAAAGCTTTGTTATACAGCGAATTATCTTCGTTTATTGCTATGGCAAAAGCGGGTTCTATAGGGATAAACAGTAATACAAAATCTGGAGATTCTATATCGTATAAATCTTGATAGTTTTTAGCAGATAGTTGTTCTACATGGCGCTTTATAGAGTTTATATGTGCCTTTAAATGTAATGCTCGCTCTTCATCTTCTACATTTACATAACGCTCGTAATCGGTTAAAGATACTTTACTATCTATAATCATTTTTTTATTATCTGGTAGGTGTAATACCACATCTGGTAATACACGAGAGCCATCATCTAACGTAAAATTTTGTTGTACATAATATTCTCTGTCTTTTTCTAATCCAGATTTTTCAAGTACACGTTCTAAAACGAGTTCTCCCCAATTACCTTGCATTTTACTATCGCCTTTTAAGGCTTTAGTTAGGTTATTGGCTTCTTTAGTCATTTGCTGGTTTAAATCTTTTAAGCCTAATAATTGCTCTTTTAAGGCAGAGTGTAAACTAATACTTTCCTTTTGGGTGTCGTCTACTTTCTTTTCGAAAATCTGAATTTTCTCTTGTAGTGGATGTAATATATTTTTAATGTTTTCTTTATTCTGAAGGGTGAATTTCTCCGATTTTTCATCCAGAATCTTTGTTGCTAACAACTCAAAGTCTTTACGTAATTGTTCTTGACGTTCTTCTAATTCGGCATCACGCTTTAGGTTAAGTTGCTGTAAGTTTTCAAATTCTGAGTTTCGTTGGGCTAATTCTATATTTAAACCTTCACGTTCGTCTCTAAAGATATCGCGTTCTTTTTCAACCTTTATAATCGTATCTTTTAACTCCTGTAATTGAGAATTAAAAGCGTCGTTTTGTTTTTGGTTTTCTATTTCCGAAAACTGTTTGAAGTCATTGAATTGTTGTTGCAAATTCTGGTTTCGCTCTTCTAAGGTGCTTTTTTCTGTTTTACTTTTTAGTTTTGTAAATAACATGCCTAAATAGCCTCCAATTGCTGCGGAAACTAGGATTGCTATAATGAGGATGAGGTTGTCGGTCATTTATAATTTTAATTTATACCAAAGATAATTTTTTTGTGTTTAAGATTGAAGTAGTATTTTAGAAGTTATTAAGAGAAGCGAAGCGTATAATATCAATTTAAAAATTAAGAGATTTTATATGTGAATTATCGCACAAATATGAAACCTAAAATTGTTAAATATTATATTTCGGCTTTAGTGTTTAATCTCATTATTCCTTTACTATATATTTTATTTATCTTGAAGCCAAAGGGAGATGGAGAATTAATTTATATTATATCAATACCTTATTCAGCTTTAATAATTATTCTTTACCTAGTCTATTTTGATATTAAAAGTCATTATAGTAAATGGAGTATCTATTTAAGGTTTATGTTCCCTTCAATTGTTTTTTTAATTATCTGTTTGTTTATTAAAGATGGGATTTTTTTCTTCTTATATCATTTATTAATAAACAATTGTTTTGCTTTAATTTATTTAATATTAATCAATAAAAAATAAAGAAGAATTATTTTTTCACCCTAAAACTCCCCATCGTTTCATCAAAAACAATTAAATCTTCTGGGAACAGACTATTAAATGCACCTTGCTTAATTAAGTTTTTAGGCGTATCTGTAATTATGCCATCTTTGGACATAACAATTAATTTATCGCATAATTGTATGGCTAAATCTATTTCGTGAGACGAGAATAAAATGGTTTTATTGGTGTCCTTGGTTAGCTTTTGTAGCAGTTTTAATATATAGGCTTTATGGTACATGTCTAGATGTGTTGTAGGCTCATCTAGTATAATAAGTGAGGTATCTTGTGCTAAGGCACGTGAAATCATGACTTTTTGTAATTGCCCGTCGCTAAGCTCGTAGCATTTTTTATGTTTTAAATCCTTGATATTTGCTTGCGCTAAGGCGTTGTTTGTAATGTCTATATCGGTTTCAGACAAATTACCAACCCAATTTGTATAGGGTTGTCTTCCTAAAGCGACTAATTCAAAAACAGACAAATTTTTAGAGCTTACACTTTCGGTTAAAACTAAGCTTAATACTTTGGCTAAATCTACAGCGTTGTAACTGTTTATAGGCTTATTTTGTATTAAAATATTACCATGTATAGGTTCTTGTACACGTGTAAGTGTTCGTAATAATGTAGATTTACCAATACCGTTGGCACCTACTAAACCAATAAGTTCGCCTTGATATAGTTCTAAATTAATATTAGATGCAATCAAGGTCTCTACTTTTTTTGAAGCATAACCTATTGTTAAATTTTGGGTGGTTAATATGTTATTGGTTTTGTCTGTGGGCATTTTCTTTTTTCAAGTATCAAGTAGTTAGTACTAAGTAGTTTTGCATTTATAATTTAGCGTTTTTTCATTTTTCATTTAAAATACCATTTTCTTTTTTCTAACCAATAACCAAACCACTACTGGCGCACCAATTAAAGAGGTAATG
>NZ_JBSHNS010000057.1:0-3361 GCF_053601635.1 Pontimicrobium sp. MEBiC01747 | reverse complement strand
AGATACGGTTTCTGTAGACCCTGCATAGGCAGGGTTTATTACATTCATATTATACATATACTGCGTATACTGCGGGTCTTGTTGTGCATATAATTGATAGCCTAACAAGAATATGAAAATGGTATATATTAGTTTTTTCATCGGTTTTGTTTTCAAAAAAATCTTAGTTTTTATTTAGCTCTATTAATATATACCCAAGCAGACTTTACTTTAACGTTTTGGTATTTCATTACATAATAGTATGTTCCTACTGGTAGTTCATCTCCATCTTTAGATTGGCCATGCCACTCATCTAAATAATTTGTTTTAGAGTATACTTCAGTACCATTTCTGTTATAGATTTTTAGACTTTGAACATCATAACTACTTAAATCGAAAGTGTCGTTAAGACCATCTCCATTTGGTGAAATCCCTTGAGGAATTACACATGTAGGAAGTTCTACAACAAAAATCTCTGCTGTAGCTGTACAACCTGTAGCATTAAAAGTAGTTTCTATAGTATATGTTCCTTCTGTTAATACAGTGTCTAAATCTAAACTTGTTTCTCCTGGTATTAAATCTCCATTATTATACCATGCAATAGTAACTTCAGATTCTGTATAGTTTTCTGCAGTTGCAGTAATTGTAATTGGGACTGTTGCATTAGGGCATACCTCATAATCAAAATCACTTGTAAATGACGATACAGGTATATCGTTAACTATTAGGTTAAAAGGCGTTACTTTATAACAATCTGATGCAGAAGTATTCTCAACTCTAGCGTATACAATTTGTGGATTACTTGTGTTTTGGTATGGTGAAGTTAAAGCATTAACAGCTGCATTAGCATCTGCTTCACTTGCATAATAAGATACTGCAAATGTTGCTGGATCTTGACCGTTTAAGATATTTGGAGAATTAGACTCTAAATCGAAAAGCTCTACACCATCTCTAGAATCATCATCACATAGCTCCATGTCTACACTTGTTGCAACAGGAAGAGCACCTAAAACAGTTAAAGTAAACGTTGTGTTTGTGCTAGCACATCCAGAGCCAGAACCTACAGCATCTACATCTTCAACTCTAACATAAATTATGGTTCCATCTGTAGCAGAATAAGGCGAAGATATTGGGTTTGTACCTGCCTGAGCATCTCCTAAAGTTTCATGATAAGTAACAACAAAATCTGCAGGATCTTGTCCTGGAGAGTTTAATATAATAGCACTTAAACCAGTAAAATCGAAATCTTCTATACCATCTCCAGATTCATCATCACAAGTAATAATGCTAACTTCATCATCAGGAACAATATTTACTAAAGGATCTTGATATAAATTAACGATTACTGTTTGGGTATCGAAACCATCACATTGCGTATCGTATACCGTTACGGTATAACTGTTAGATTCTGTTACTGTAATGGTTGGTCCAGTTAATGTTGGGTCTAAAATACCATTTACAGACCACTCATATAAATCTGCAAAAGAAGAATCTGCTTCTATTACTACAGAGTCAAACCCACAAACGTTAGCTACACTTGGTGTTGCTGGATCATTGTCTAAATCTTCAAAGAAAGTATCGTTACTAACAATTTCTACATCGATAGCTGAGCTTAACGTTCCAGCATCGGTATTCGTCATATTTGTTTGAGTAATTTGAATAATTCCTGGGTCGTTAGCAAAGTTTGTTACTAAAATTAAATAAAAGTCTCCTTCTGTAGCGCCTTCTAAAGTAAAGTTTTCTATTGCAGCGGCAGAATAACTACAATCTGCAATATTACCAAAAGGATAAAAGTCTGGATCTGATGTGTTGTTTGGACAAGAAGGGCAGTCTACTTCTAAGTTAAGATTACAGTAATCTTCATCTGGACTAAAAGGTCCCCATAATACATAATCTACATCAAGTGTATTTCCTATTGCATTTTCGTTAGCATCAAATGCTGTGTTTTGAACAATTTCAACTAAAATATCTCCAGATGAACCAATTTCTAGTACACTATAAGTAGGATTAGGAATGGTTCCTAAACATGCTACAGAGGCATTGTTTGGCATGTCTATTACATTAGAGATGTAAAGTGCTCCACCATCTTCTCCAGCTGGGCAGAAGTTTTCGCTATCTTCACATGTTATATTTGTTGGAGCAATGTATGGTGTAATACATAAGTCGAATGTTGTTGTTTCAGGGTCTCCACCTCCAGAGAATATTCTAATAAAATAAGTGTCTCCTATTGTTAATTGAGGCGTTATATCTGCAGCAGGGAATCCTGCAAAACAATCAATTTCTACTAAAGCATCACATGTACCTTCGTATAATACCATGTCTATATCGAATGTATCACTACCTTGTAAGTTTGTTAAGGCTATTAATTGGAATTCACTTAATGCAGTAAATTGAAACCATACATCGTCATCTGGGTTACCTGAGCAACTTCCATTTGGAACTCCAGAATCGGTAGCTTCTACTAGTGTTCCTGGTGTACTAACTTCGCAAAGGAATCCATCATTTACTGGAGCTTCTATAGCGTCAATACAGTTGTCGTTATCTGGTGGACAAGCTGCTAATTGAATTGCAGAACTTGTAATGATACAGTTGTTATCTTGCTCGTTACTTATTGTAAAAATTATATCTGTTAAAAAAGGGTAAGGGCCAAATTGTGTTACCCCTGTTGCAGTTACAGATACACCTGCACTTCCTTGGTTATCTTCAATTAATAAAGAGGTTGCATCACCTATAGAAGTAATGTTTACGTCTACAAAAAACTGATCTCCATTATCACAATCATCCACAATAGCATAAGTTGCAGTTGGGTTAATACATGTAGCACAAGATATAGTAATATCTAAAGGTGTAAATCCATTATCTGAACAGTTTACAGAACCGTCTGATTGTACTTGGAAAGCTATTGAGCTTCCAGTAGATTGATATGTTATTCCAGAAACATCACCGCCATTTCCATAAGGAGTTGCAGCGTTTAAATCTGTTGTACCATCTGAATCGAAAACAACTAATTCATCCCAACCATTTTCTACTTGCCCAGAATTTATAGTAAAGTTTAGAGGTGTTGTACCATCTACGCTATTAAAAACAAAAACATTAGTATCGTTATTTGTATAACAGTATGAGAAGGCTACAGGCCCAGCTGTACAATCTACATATTGGTCTAAGCAAATTTCTTGTGTTAAGGAGTCGCTTACTATAAAGCAGTTCCCGTCGTTATCATTTGTTACTGTAACGACTACATCTGTGTTATTTGCATAAGGACCAAAAGAAACAACTCCTGTTGCGTTTACAACTTGAGAGTTTCCTTGATTGTCTGATACGGTAAGTGATGTTGCTGTTCCTAAATCTGTAATATCTGTTTCTACAAAAAACTGTGGTCCAT
>NZ_JBSHNS010000056.1:0-1623 GCF_053601635.1 Pontimicrobium sp. MEBiC01747 | reverse complement strand
AAGTAGCTCTGGAGCTACTGTTATTGATGGAACGGGAAAACATTTAACCTCTGGTATAATAGACGAGCATGCGCATATTGCAACCTCTTCTGTTAACGAATCTGGACATAACTCTACAGCTGAGGTAACAATAGAAGATGTAATTAACCCTGAGGATATTAATATCTACCGTAATTTAGCAGGAGGTGTAACTTCTATTCAAATTTTACACGGCTCAGCAAATCCAATAGGAGGGCGTTCTGCAATAATTAAATTAAAGTGGGGAGAATCTGCCGAGAATTTACTTTACAAAAATTCACCTAAGTTTATAAAATTTGCTTTAGGAGAAAACGTAAAACAAAGTAACTGGGGAGATAATAATAGAGTTCGTTTTCCACAAACTAGAATGGGAGTAGAGCAAGTATATATAGATTACTTTCAACGTGCAAAAGAGTATGATGCATTAAAGAAAAGCGGAAAGCCATATCGTAAAGATGCAGAATTAGAGACATTAGCAGAAATTATAAATAAAGAACGCTTTATTAGCTGTCACTCTTATGTACAAAGTGAAATTAATATGTTAATGAAAGTTGCAGAACAATTTAACTTTAACATTAATACGTTTACACATATTCTAGAGGGCTACAAAGTAGCAGATAAAATGAAGAAACACGGTGTTGGCGGTTCTACATTTAGCGATTGGTGGGCTTATAAGTATGAGGTTAATGATGCTATACCATATAATGCAGCAATTATGCATAATGCAGGGGTAACTGTAGCTATTAATAGTGATGATGCAGAAATGTCAAGACGTTTAAATCAAGAAGCTGCAAAATCTGTAAAATATGGAAACATTAGCGAAGAAGAAGCATGGAAATTTGTAACCCTTAACCCTGCAAAATTATTACACATAGATGATCGTGTAGGAAGTATTAAAACAGGTAAAGATGCAGACGTAGTATTATGGAGCGATAACCCATTATCTATTTATGCAAAAGCAGAACGCACAGTTATTGATGGAGTTACCTATTTTGACATAGATAGGGATGCTAAACTTAGAAAAGCGATTAAGCAAGAAAAAAATGAGTTAACAACATTAATGCTACAAGCTAAAAATAAAGGGTTGAAAACAAAACCTATTGAAAAGAAAGTTAAAGCACATTTTCACTGTGATACAGATTTTTAATTTACACAACAATGAAGTATCACAACTAAAACAACTATTAAAATGAATTATTTTAAATTACATATACTGGCTGTCGCTTTACTATTTTCATCAATAGTAGTAGCACAACAAACACCAGCCACAAAACAAAAACAAGGCGTATCTATAGAAGGAGCAACAGCTCATCTAGGTAACGGTCAAGTTATAGAGAATGCATTAATAATGTTCGAAAATGGTAAACTTACTTTTGTAGGGAGTGCTAATTCTCGTATAGCTAGATTAGGAAAAATAATTGATGCAAAAGGAAAGCATGTTTATCCGGGATTTATAGCGCCTAATTCTACGCTTGGTTTAGTAGAAATAGATGCAGTAAGAGCAACTCAAGATAATGATGAAGTAGGTTTAATGAATCCGCATATCCGTAGCTTAATTGCATATAATACAGAATCTAAGGTTGTAGAATCTATGAGACCTAATGG
>NZ_JBSHNS010000055.1:0-8483 GCF_053601635.1 Pontimicrobium sp. MEBiC01747 | reverse complement strand
ATTACTAATAGTAACATGTTTGTAGTACGTGTCTTATCCATTCTGTATTAATAATTATTGTTAGGTAATAACTTCATTTACGTCGCAAAAATACTTTAAAACTGACTTTTTATAAAGTATTTAGCATTAGAATTAATTTTTATATTATTTAAAATGGAACATCATCATCGTCTGGGCTGCCAAACGCATCTTCTGGAGAGGCTGTAAAGTTATCTGGGGTAAATGTATCATCATTTGCTGCTGCATTCATTTTACTATGAAACTCTTGCCCAAATGGTGTATCGAAATCATCTAAATTGTCGAATTTACCTAGATGACCAATAAATTTAAGTCTAATGTTTTCTAGTCCACCATTACGGTGTTTTGCAACAATAAATTCTCCTTGACCAGCTGTTGGGGAATGATCATCATCATCCCATTCATCAATTTTATAGTATTCTGGTCTATAGATAAACGATACTATATCTGCATCTTGTTCAATTGCTCCAGATTCACGTAAATCTGATAATAAGGGTCTTTTACTACCTCCACGTGTTTCTACCGCACGTGATAATTGCGATAGTGCAATTACTGGTACCATTAATTCTTTTGCTAGAGCTTTTAAGTTTCGAGAAATTGTTGATATTTCTTGCTCACGATTTCCTCCTGCTCCTGCGGCTGTCATTAACTGCAAGTAATCAATCATAATCATTTTTATACCATGTTGAGAGGCTAATCTTCTAGCTTTTGCTCTCAAATCAAAAATTGATAATGATGGAGTATCATCTATAAACAAAGGTGCTTTTTCTAAATCTTTTACTTTTACATTAAGTTGTTCCCACTCGTGTTTTTCTAGTTTTCCTGTTCTCAGTTTTTCTGAGGATAGTCCTGTTTCACTAGATATTAAACGGGTTATTAACTGTACTGATGCCATCTCTAAAGAGAAGAATGCAACTGGTATATTTGAGTTAACTGCAATGTTTCTTGCCATTGTTAGTGTTAGGGCCGTTTTTCCCATACCTGGACGAGCTGCAACAATAATTAAATCACTTGGTTGCCAGCCAGAAGTTAATTCATCTAGTTTAGTAAAACCAGTAGGAATTCCGCTCATTCCTTCTTGTTTAGATATTTCTTCAATTTTCTTTTTGGCTTGTATTACTAAATCTTGAGCAGTTTCACTAGATTTTTTAATGTTACCTTGTGTTACTTCGTATAATTTAGATTCTGCATGGTCTAATAAATCAAAAACATCCTTTGTTTCATCGTAAGCTTCTTCTATAATTTCGTTAGATATTTTTATTAAGCTTCGTTGAATAAATTTTTGAAGAATAATACGGGCATGAAACTCTATGTGCGCAGATGATGATACTTTTTGAGTTAATGAAATAAGATAAAAGTCGCCTCCTATTAAATCTAACTTACCGTTGGTTTTTAATTGGTTAGAAACTGTTAATATGTCTATAGGTTCGCTTTCCTGAAACAGCATAAATACGGCTTCAAAAATATGTTGATGTGCTTCTTTATAAAAAGCTTCTGGGCTTAAAATATCAATGACTTCATCTACTCCTTTCTTATCAATCATCATAGCACCAAGAACAACCTCCTCTAATTCAATAGCTTGTGGTGGTATTTTCCCTTTTTCAAGGCTAATAATAGTGCTTTTATCAACTTTATAGCCGGAAAATTGTTGTGGTTGTTTCATAGTTAGCGAAAGTAAATAAATTGATTATGTGAACAGAATTTAAACGCCTTTCAATCTTCACATGTAGTGAACATTTATAGTGTTAATAACTCTTTTTTTTTGTTAATAAGCATAAAAAAATCTGAAAGACTAGCTTTCAGATTTTATTTTTTTAGGTTTTATAGCTACTAGCCTTTGTAAACTCCCATTTGAGAATATTTATCCATCCTCTGGTCTACTAAATCTTTTGGTGATAAGTTTTTAAATTCATCATAAGCACTAACAATAGCATTTTTTACAGTTAAAAATGTTTTTTCTCTGTCGCTATGTGCTCCGCCTAATGGTTCTTTAACTATCTCATCAACCAATTTCATTTTCTTCATATCTGTTGCTGTTAATTTTAAAGCTTCTGCTGCAGTTTCTTTAAATTCCCAACTTCTCCACAAAATAGAAGAACACGATTCTGGCGATATTACAGAATACCATGTATTCTCTAACATTAGTACTTTATCTCCAACACCAATACCTAGTGCACCTCCTGAAGCTCCTTCTCCAATTACTACAGTAATAATTGGCACTTTAAGACGTGTCATTTCTAATATATTTCTTGCAATAGCTTCTCCTTGTCCACGTTCTTCAGCTTCTAAGCCTGGGTATGCTCCCGGCGTATCTAATAATGTTACTACTGGAATACCAAACTTCTCAGCAGATTTCATTAAACGCAAAGCTTTACGGTAACCTTCTGGGTTAGCCATACCAAAATTTCTGTACTGTCGTGTTTTGGTGTTATAGCCTTTTTGCTGCCCAATAAACATGTAGCTTTGGTCTCCAATTTTACCTAAACCACCAATCATAGCTTTATCATCTTTAAAGTTACGATCGCCGTGTAATTCTAAAAATGAATCTCCACATAATGCTTTAATATAGTCTAAAGTATATGGCCTATTTGGATGGCGTGACATTTGTACACGTTGCCATGGCGTTAAATTTTTATATATATCCTTTTTGGTCGCAGTTAATTTCTTTTCTATTTGCTTGCAGGTTTGTGTAACATCTACATCGCTTTCTTCTCCAATAACCTGACACTTTTGAAGTTGCTCTTCTAGCTCTTTTATCGGTAATTCAAATTCTAAATATTCCATAGGGAATTTATTATTTGTTTAGTTCTTAGTTTAGTTGACAAATATAAAAACTTTAATTGTTAATTTAGTATTAAGTTGCTTTCCTTTTTATCGTTTTTATATTTTTTAAAATACCATTTAATATTACAACGCCCAGTATTATTGCCGCTCCGTAATAAAATTCTGATGACATTTTTTCTGAATTTGGGAAGTAAATTATTGCTATTACAATGCCATATATAGGTTCTAAATTATAGGTTAGTACAACTGTGTATGGGCTTATTTGTTTCATTACATATACAGATGCTATAAAAGCATATGCTGTACAAACTGATGCTAATATGAACAAATACCAAAAGTCTGAATGACTAATTTGAAAATATTCTACAGAAAATCCTCCTCCAAACAGTTGGATAAAAATAGAAATGAATATAACCCCACTAATAAATTCGTAAAAAGAAATTTTTGTAGCTGAATGTTCTTCTAAAAATTTCCCATTTAATACCGCAAAAAGGGATGAAAAAAATGCAGATGATATTCCTAATATAATTCCAGTTATATGTTTAATTTCACTTTGAGTAATTATCCATACGCCAATTATAACTATAATTCCAAATAAAATTTCGTACCATATTATTTTTCTCTTATAGATCATTGGTTCTATAAAAGAAGCAAAAAAGGCTCCTGTAGAAAACATAGCTAAAGTAATAGATATGTTAGAGGCATCTATGGCTGCAAAAAAGGTTATCCAGTGCAGTGCTATAATTATTCCAGCTACAGATAATTTAATTAATGATTTTTTTGAAATCTTTATATCAATTTTCGCTATTTTAATGTAGATATACATTAAAACTGTAGCTATTAACATTCTATACCAAACTAATGAAACAGCCTCTATTGTTATTAGTTTACCTAAAATAGCTGTAAAACCTGCTATAAATACTAAGAGATGTAAATGAAGGTAGTTTTTAAACTTATCGTTTAGCATTGTATATAAGTATTATACCTAGTATACCAAATATTATATTAGAAAACCATACAGCCAATAATGGTGAAAAGTCTGATTGGGCTGCCATAGTACCAAAAATTTTATCAAAAAACACAAAGATCATGGCTATACAAATACCGAAGGCAAGGTTTACTCCCATACCTCCTCTTCGTTTTCTTGAGGAAACGGCTACAGCAATAATTGTTAAAATAAAAACAGACACTGGTAAACTCCACTTTCTGTATAACTCTAATTTATAACGACTTATATTAGACGAACCTCGTTTTTCTTCTCTTTCAATAAATCGTCGTAAATCGCTATATGTTTTTGTTTCTGCAATGTAAGATTCAGGAGTTAAATCTTCTAAATCAAATGAAAACAATGTATCCTTCTTCCTTTTAAATTCTAAAGTATCTCCATTAATTCCCACAATTCTTTTTAAGTAGCTCCTTAAACGATAAATACTGTCTTCTTCTTTATAACGAATATTAGTAGATTCAATTTTATATGTCATTTTACCATCTTCAAAATGCTCTAAGGTAAAATTATGTCCTATTTTTTTATTAGAGTCAAAATGACTTACATAGATAATATCGTTATCATTAATTTGCTTAAGTAAGCGACCATTTTCTGTAGGCTTCTTGCCTGATAGGTACTTGTATTTAAAATCATTAAATCCTTTACTAGCATTAGGAGCCAGATATAAACCTAATATTATAGAAAAACCAGCAACTAAACTCGCTCCTATTAAATATGGTCTTAGAAATCTTGAAAATGATACTCCTGAACTTAAAAAAGCTACTATCTCTGTATTATTAGCTAGTTTGGAGGTAAACCAAATGACTGATAAAAATAAAAATAAAGGAAAAAGCAAGTGTGCAAAGTAGATAGTAAAGTCTAGCAAGTAAACCATTACCTCTCCAAAAGGGACTTCTCTTTCTAATATTTTACCTATTTTTTCTGCTAAATGTACTGTTATACCTATAGGAATAAACAGTAATATCATCATTAAAAATGTGAATAAGTAGCGCTTTAGTATGTACCAGTCTAATATTTTCAAGAGTTATAAGCGATTATTCATTTGTTTAACCATCATATCTTTCCACGTTCTAAAATCTCCTGCTAATATATGTTTTCTTGCTTCTCGAACCAACCATAAGTAAAACCCTAAGTTGTGTATGGTTGCTATTTGCTTACCTAACAATTCATTAACTGTAAATAAGTGACGTAAATAAGCTTTAGAATACTCTGTGTCTACAAATGTAATTCCCATTTCGTCTATTGGAGAAAAATCGTCACGCCATTTTAAATTCTTAATATTTATACTACCATAAGCCGTAAATAACATTCCGTTCCTAGCATTACGTGTTGGCATAACACAATCGAACATATCTACCCCTAAAGCAATATTTTCTAAAATATTTATAGGTGTCCCTACGCCCATTAAATAACGTGGTTTATCTTCTGGGAGTATATCGGTTACCACTTCTGTCATAGCATACATTTCTTCTGCTGGCTCTCCTACTGAAAGCCCTCCAATGGCATTTCCTTCTGCGCCAACATTGGCTATATATTCTGCAGATTGTTTGCGTAAATCTTTATATGTACTTCCTTGTACGATAGGGAAAAATGCTTGTGAATAATCGTATTTAAATGGTGTTTTTTCTAGGTGATTTATACAACGTTTTAACCATCTATGCGTCATGTGCATTGATCGTTTTGCATAATTATAATCGCATGGATAGGGTGTACACTCATCGAAAGCCATAATAATATCGGCACCTATACTTCGCTGAATTTCCATGACATTTTCGGGTGTAAATGTATGGTAACTTCCGTCTATGTGCGATTTAAACTTTACACCTTCTTCTTTAATCTTTCTTCTAGAAGATAATGAATAGACTTGATACCCTCCAGAATCGGTTAAAATATTGCGATCCCAATTCATAAATTTATGCAAACCTCCTGCCTTTTCAAGAATTTCGGTTTGTGGTCTTAAATATAAATGATAGGTATTTCCTAAAATAATATCAGGATTTATTTCTTCTCTTAATTCTTTTTGGTGCACCCCTTTAACAGAGGCTACTGTACCAACAGGCATAAATATAGGAGTTTCTATAACTCCATGATCTGTGGTTACTACTCCCGCCCTTGCATTACTCTGTGGATCCTTTGCTTTTAAATCAAACGTCATATTTTAATCGAATCGTATATAAATATTACAATAGAGATAGAAATAAGTATACAAAACCAATAATTAAGCTATACTACTTATTTTTCTATTCTGTTTTTATTATAAAATGAATTAACAATAATACAAAAGGGACAAAAATAAACATCGAATTAATTATCGATGTTTTTATCGTGCCAGCAATTAGCTAAGCATTCTTTCCGTTTTGAATTTCTATACCTTTAAATCTTGAAGATAAAATATAAAATTTATAATCAAGATAATACAACTAATGATAGATCGTATTCCAAAAGTATTCTTTTTTGATAAAATTCATTCGCCTGCAAAGATAATTAACAAAATGTCTTATGGTCTTAAACATTTAATAAAATTTACAATTGTTAGCAAATCGAGTCAATTCGTTAATAAATGAAGTTAAATAAGCATTGTAAAAGGCGTTTAAAAAAGTTATTTTTGAGCCCAATTAACATAACGCTAAAAAAATGGCAAACACACAACAATTAGAAGATATTACAACACAAGTACGTAGAGACATTTTACGTATGGTTCATAAGGTAAATTCTGGGCATCCAGGAGGATCTTTAGGCTGCGCAGAGTTTTTTGTAGCTCTTTATAACGACATAATGGACAGAAAAGACGGTTTTGACATGGACGGTATTGGAGAAGATTTATTTTTCCTTTCTAACGGACATATTTCTCCTGTTTATTACAGTGTGCTTGCTAGAGCTGGGTATTTTCCAGTAGACGAGCTTAATACCTTTAGATTAATTAATTCTAGACTGCAAGGTCACCCAACAACTCATGAAAACTTACCAGGTGTAAGAATTGCTTCGGGTTCTCTTGGTCAAGGAATGTCTGTAGCTTTAGGTGCTGCGCAAGCAAAAAAACTAAATGGTTGTAATCATTTAATTTATAGCCTACATGGTGATGGTGAATTACAAGAAGGTCAAAATTGGGAAGCAATCATGTATGCCTCTGGAAAAAAAGTAGATAATATAATTGCTACTATAGATTTAAACGGAAAACAAATTGATGGTGCTACAGATGATGTATTACCTATGGGAGATGTTAAAGCTAAATTTGAAGCGTTCGATTGGATTGTTATAGAGATAAAAGAAGGTAACAATATGGAAGCTATTTTAAAAGGAATGGCTGAAGCAAAATCTAAAACCGGACAAGGTAAACCTGTTTGTGTTTTATTAGAAACAATGATGGGTAATGGTGTTGACTTCATGATGCACACTCATGCTTGGCATGGAAAAGCACCTAATGACGAACAATTAGCTAGCGCTCTTGCACAAAATCCTGAAACTTTAGGAGATTACTAACCCTTTTTAGATTTACTAATTACGATTTTACACTTATGAAAACATATACAAATACAGGAAGTAAAGATACCCGTTCAGGTTTTGGAGCTGGTTTAACAGAGTTAGGTAGAACAAACCCTAATGTTGTTGCACTTTGTGCCGATTTAGTTGGCTCTCTAAAAATGGATCAATTTATTGAAGAAAACCCAGAACGTTTTTTTCAAATAGGAATCGCAGAAGCAAACATGATAGGTATTGCTGCTGGATTAACTGTTGGTGGAAAAATACCATTTACAGGTACTTTTGCAAACTTTTCAACAGGTCGTGTTTACGACCAAATTAGACAAAGTGTTGCTTATTCTGATAAAAATGTGAAAATTTGTGCATCTCATGCGGGATTAACACTAGGAGAAGATGGAGCTACCCACCAGATTTTAGAAGATATAGGTTTAATGAAAATGTTACCAGGTATGGTTGTTATTAATCCTTGTGATTATAACCAAACTAAGGCTGCAACATTAGCTATAGCAGAACACCATGGACCAGTATACTTACGTTTTGGAAGACCTAAAGTAGCTAATTTCACTCCAGAAGATCAAACGTTTGAAATTGGTAAAGCCCTACACCTTGTTGAAGGAACAGATGTTACTATTGTAGCCACTGGTCATTTAGTTTGGGAAGCTCTTGAAGCTGCTAAAGCATTAAATGAAAAAGGGATTTCTGCTGAAGTTATTAATATACACACTATAAAACCTTTAGATGCTAATGCTATTATAGAATCTGTAAGCAAAACAAAATGTATAGTTACTGCAGAAGAACATAACCATTTAGGAGGTTTAGGAGAAAGTGTTGCTAGAGTATTGGCGACTAATAAACCAACACCTCAAGAATTCATTGCTACAAATGACACTTTTGGAGAATCTGGAACGCCAGCTCAACTTATGGAAAAGTACGGATTAAACAGTGATGCTATTGTAAAAGCATGCGAAAAAGTAATTAAAAGAAAATAATAACTCTTATTTTTCGTTTTAACGATATAAATCAATAAAACGAAAAATTATGAAAAACATATTTTTAACTGTAGTTTTTACAGTAATAATAGCCACATCCGCTTTCGCGCAAAGTGGAAGCGGATTTGGGCTTAAAGGCGGTGTTAATTACAATGCCAATGGCAGTTATTTCGATGCCATAAATAATACTTCTAAAGATCCTACAG
>NZ_JBSHNS010000054.1:0-1166 GCF_053601635.1 Pontimicrobium sp. MEBiC01747 | reverse complement strand
GTTTACTCTTACCGCCACTAGTTACAAACTAGCGGTAGCAGGGGGAGCGGGGGGGCAATTATCCAATTATATTTGTTAGACAATTCATTTAAAGAAGTATCTCCTTTCAAATAATTTTTATACCACAAAAAATATTCTTTCTTTATTTTATCTACTTTTTTCTTATTGTAATAAGAAACTTTCAACCCCTTATCCATTTTTAAATCATATATAACCTCCTCTTCTATATATAAATAAGCTAGATCAGAACAATTCTCTTTATAAGCACCCTTAGATATTAACCATATTGAAAATAATGTTCTCATTTCTTTAGAAATACATTTATTTACTAAACTAGGCTCTTTAGAAAAGGAATCGCTAATATTATCTAAAGAGTTTAAACTATACCAAATACTATTAATACTTAAAACTCTTCTTTTTTTTAAGTCTTTAAATAAATTACCCAAAACTACATTTTTTTCAGTTTCTATATATTCATTGCATATCTTATTGTAATCTATTATCGTTATTTTATTAGTTCCGCAGGAATGTAAAAATGCTGCTAATATTATTACAACACCTCTAAGGATTATTTTTCTTGTTTCTTGTTTTTCTTGCATTCTTCTTTACGGCTTTAGATACTTTTTTAAACTCTTTTTTACTTATTGTATTAATTCCATTATTAACTTTAGATGTTGTTAAATTAAACTGCACCTCATTAGAACTGCTAGTTTCATAAGGTACTAATATAGTATCTGGCTGACTTTTAGTCACTGTTTCGAACTTAGCTCCTTCTAAAAAATTACTATTTTCACCTGGATTAGCAGGGGGATACTACACTACCTCCTAACGAGAAAAAATTAATTTTATAGACTCTGGTAGATATTTAGTTATAGGTTTATAAATATCAGATAAATCAATCTGATGAGAATCGTCATCTCTATCAAAAAAAAACATATCAAAAATCGTGTTTTCTTTCAAAAAATATAGTTTTAATTCTTCCAAAAGAGATTCTCTTTGATTTAAATCTAATGAATTAAAATATATTCTTAATTCATAATTTTCAATCGAATTTTCAAACAGACTTATAATCACTTCTCGTGAATCATATTCTACAGTATAAGATAGTCCTTCTCTGTCTTTTATTAATTTATCAAACTCAACAGTACTATTAATATATATTCCAT
>NZ_JBSHNS010000053.1:0-2000 GCF_053601635.1 Pontimicrobium sp. MEBiC01747 | reverse complement strand
ATATATACCTTATTTTGGTTTTGAGGCCGGAGGATTTGTTCCAGAGGTTCGTTTTTGTTTATTAAACAGAGAACGTTTACATAAACAACTGCCTTTATCTAATAAGTTATTTAATAACAATTTAAAGTTAAGCTGGTATCGCTCTTTAGAATTAAAACAAAAACAAGCAAATGTATGTTCTATTAGAGGAGGGAGCTCAGAATCATTTTTTATCCACCCACCAAATTTTAAAAAAAAGGATAAAGATGTTTGGTTCACTAAAGTTGATAGAGTAGAACAACTACAGATTCCTGAAACACAAGCGAATCAATTTGACCTTATAGATTCTTATTATAACTGGACAAATCCAAAGCGTAATGAAGATCTAGTAATAATATCTTGTTTTAGAGATGTAAGCCTTCCTAGGTTTTTAAGATACTGGTATTCATTAACCAGTCAAACCTTTCAAAACTGGGGGTTGATATTAATTGATGACCAATCTGAAAATGGAATTTCTTATTTTATTAAAGAATTGATTAAACCTTACAGCGATAAAGTGACTTTTATAAATAATAAGTTTAAAATGGGGTCTGCTCACAATATCTACAAGGGGATCCATTATTTTATGAATAATCAAAACTCTATAGTTGTAGTACTTGATGGAGATGATGCGTTAATAGGGAAAAAGGCTCTAAAAAACCTTTACGAAAAATACTATTATAATAAAGCAGATGTAGTAATTGGTAAAATGTATAGAACAGATAAATTACATGCACATTATAATTATACACCAAATTTTATTAACCCTCGATTATATGGAGGGAATGTATGGCAACATATTAGAAGTTTTAAAAAATATTTATATGACTCGTTAGGGTTTGAAGACCTTAAAATTAAAAATGAAAACCAAAACATTCAAGATGTTTTATTATCGAAACGATTTAGTGAGAAAATGGTTTTTCCAGAATATTGTTGTGATTTTTCATATATGATACCTATAGTTGAAATGTCTAGTAATCCAATATGGATTAATCATTTTAATGTTTTACACGATAGAACCACAATAAACACAACGGACGTTAAAAAACTAAAAAACAAAATAATAGATGAGATTTTATTAAAGAAACCAAAATCGCAAAAAGATGTTTTTATAGGAAGAAAAACATTTTTACCAAATCTAAAAAAGATTGAAATAGATATAACATACGAGTGTAATTTAAAGTGTATAAATTGTAATAGGTCTTCAACGCAAGCACCAGTTAAAACAGGAATGACTCTAACCCAAATAGAAGAATTTGTTAAAGAATCAATTAGTTTAAATAAAAAGTGGGAACTTATAAATTTACTGGGAGGGGAGCCAACTATTCATATAAATTTCATTGAAATTGTAAATTTAATTTTATATAACTATATCATTCCATATTCACCAAATACTATATTACAAATTACAAGTAATGGTTTTGGTGATATTGTTAATAATAAGCTTAATTTAATGCCTAAACATACTAATATAATTATAGATTATGCTTCATTTAAAGACGAGAGAGTTGTACCCTATTTTTCTCCATTTAATGATGCACCAATAGATAATAAAGAATTAAATGATAAGGAGTACAATAAAGGATGTTGGGTAACATCATATTGCGGCATAGGCTTAAATCAATTAGGTTATTACCCATGTGGTGTAGCTGGAGGCATAGATCGTGTTTTTGAAAAAAAAATGGGTGTTAAAAAATTAGTGAATGTTGATGAATCCATTGCAGATTTATTAGATGAATTTTGCAGGTACTGTGGAAATTTTACAGATTATAGCGTAAATCAAGGAAATTTCATCCCTAGGCACGAAAAAGCTGCTGTAGAAAAGCCTAAGATGTCTTTAACGTGGAAAAAACAATACAAAATATATAATGGAAAAAAATAAAGTTATCTTATTACTTAGCGGAGGTATTGATTCTACAACATTATTAGCAAAATTAAAAGATGAAAAAAAAGACGTATTGGCAATTAGTTTTTCATATAAC
>NZ_JBSHNS010000052.1:0-1878 GCF_053601635.1 Pontimicrobium sp. MEBiC01747 | reverse complement strand
GTGTAGAACAGTATAACACCTACACCACCGATTACGGCAAAATGATTATGGTAGATGGTTTTGCTTCAACTTTCACCTATTTAGCAGATGGTAGTGTGGTTAAAAATCCACCTTCAGTTAATCGCTATCACTTAGCCATTGTAGAGCCAGATTTTCTTGATGATATTGGGGGGTCTGATTTAACAATAGAATATGATAATACGTCTGGTACAGAAACCTTACAATGGAAAAATGTCGTCGATAAATCGTACTTAATAGCTACAGGCGAACAAGTAAATGTCTACAAAATGCCATTAGAAATGGTGTTAGTAAAGCAGTAGTTGGGCTTAAAACAATCAGAAATTTAAAAACCGATGACAGCATTTTTAATGCATCGTCGGTTTCTTTATCTTTATATGCCAGATAGCACGGATTTATAATCCGTGCCCGTAAAGAATAATAAAAAGCACGTAAAGCAGGGCCTTATTTTTTATTTTTTATAAGAGGCTAAAATTGTACGAAGAATAGATAATTAGCTAAAAGTTTTAGTTTTAAATGTACTTTAATGTGGGCACGGATTACAAATCCGCGCTATCGGGTTGAGTATAAATCTGATGAAGAAAATAAAACTACGTATTAAATAACATTAAAAAGCTTACCGTAAATAATAGTCTTGCTAACTTTCCCTTCTTTGCTTTAGCCTAAAAAATATACGTAGATATACGTATAGGAATTCTCTTAAAAAATTTGCAACTTACGCAATAGTAAAAGACTACAATTACCTATTAGGTTTTCACCTCCCTACGCAAAGACTAAAATGGTAATTAATTTGATGCATTTACGGATTCCCGTAGAAAACTAAAACAAATGTTATTTAGGTTTGTTTTATAGCATAAAGAAGAAGCGACATTAGTCGTTTGTAAATAATTAAAAACGCTTAATATGTTTGGAAAAGGTAATAAAAGCAGTTGTTTTCATAATACTTAACAAAAAACGATTACGTTTTTAATTATTAATATATAAGGAAAATAAACGCAATAAGTTGCGTTTATACAATAGTTACCTGCAAGCAAAAAAAACAGAAAATGAAATTAACCAAAGCAAGAATTCAAAATTACCGAAGTATAATTGATACAGGAGAATTTGAAATAGAAGAACTCAAGACAATAATGGTTGGTCCAAATGAAGCAGGGAAAACAGTTATATTGAGAGCTCTACAACAACTTAATAAACCATCAGATGTAGCTGGATTTGATGTTTTGAGAGATTATCCACGTTCAATGTATAATGATATTTCTACAAAAAAAGTACTTCCAAAAGATATAACTGTAGTTACTGGATATTACACACTTGAAGAAGGTGATAAAGAGTTAATACCAGAAGAATTTAGAAGTTGTAAGTACAAAGTTTACAAAAATATTGATAATAAATTATATCATTCATTAGTAGATGCACCTTCAAAAATATATTATAAAGATATAAAGAATGATTTGACAAGAATGCTTGCGCATTTAGACAAACAATATAAGATTGAAAATCCAGAAGATGAAGAATTATCAAAAGCACCTAGTGTACTGATTAAATCTGTAACAGATACTTGGAGTGACGATACAATTTTATCGGGTGACAATACTACTAATCTGATTGCTTTTTTGGAAAAAAACTTTGCTTTAATAGAAGAAGATAATTCAAAAGAAGAAAGTCGATATTTAAAGTTAATTGAACAGGCAAAATTCAATAAGAAAATAGATGAAGTTTTATCCACCCTATCAGCAAGAGAGCCAGTTTTTATTCTTTTTAATAATTATTTCAAAGTAAAGCCTTCTGTTCATTTAGAACATTTAGCTAAAAGAACAGAGCAAAATCTTTTAGATGATGAATATTATGATTATGGTAATC